>CAZAST010000130.1:0-6691 GCA_964487805.1 uncultured Syntrophaceae bacterium | reverse complement strand
CGGTAAGCAATGCTACTGCAATACGTTGTTTCATGTCTTTTTCTCCTTTGCGTTTGCATCAGTTGAGGGCGTCCTTCGTCCCCACCCGTTCCCGTCTCCCTGAACCTTGACAGACGTGTGTGATAGAATGTAAGATAACTTTAACATCTTTGCAAGATGTTAAAAAGGTCTGTTCCTCCATGTGGCGTGGTTTCTCTCGCTATTCCGGTGAAAGACGGAACCCGGAAAGGCCGGGAGGTTGAAAGAAACCTCTGCATTTCGTTCCGGTCAGGGATGGCGAGCGAAAGAAGAATTCTTTTCAGCAAGAGCAGTTACAAAATCCATTTCCGGTGGTGATGACTATGGTCAAAGGAACGACGAAATTATTGGGGGTTGTCGGCTATCCCATCGTCCATTCGCTCTCTCCCGTGATGCACAACGCGGCGATAGAACATCTTGGAGCTGATTATGTCTATGTCCCTTTTTCCGTTAAGCCCGAGGATCTGACCGCGGCCCTTCGGGGGTTCGAGGTTCTCGATGTGCAGGGATTCAGCGTTACCATTCCCCACAAGCAGGCCATCATGCCCCTGCTGACGGAGATTACTCCCGAGGCGAGGCTGTCGGGTGCCGTGAATGCCGTTTCGAGGACGGAGAACGGCTGGAAAGGGACCAACTACGATTCCTTCGGCTTTGTAGCACCTCTTATGGAGATGAAGAAGAACTGGGAAAATATCTCCCCCATAATTTTGGGGAACGGGGGAGCGGCGAGGTCGGTTGTTGTGGGTTGTCAGTCGCTGGGATGCCGCGAGGTTCATGTCTTTGGACGGAACCCGCAGAAGCTGGCCTATTTTGCCGAGAGCTGGAAAGACACGCCCGTTCACGATTTCGTCAAGGTTCATGCATGGGATGAATTAGAGGGAATGATATCAGGGACAAGCCTCGTCGTCAACGCCACCCCCATGGGCATGTATCCAAAGGGAGATCAACAGCCCGTCACGGATGAAGTGATAGGACGTATTCAGCCCGGGACCGTAGTCTATGACCTGATCTACACCCCCAGGCCTACCTTGTTCATGAAAAAGGCCCGCGAGAAGGGGGCAATTACCGTTGACGGCCTGGAAATGTTAGTTCAACAGGGTGCCAAGGCCTTGGAGATATGGCTGGGCCGGGACGTTCCCGTGGATATTATGCGGGATGCGTGCCTGAAATAGATGATATGGATAGTTGAGACGTCTTTGTAGGCTTTACAATCTGCAGGTCTCCTACCGAATCAGACCCGGCAGGAAGGTGATGATCTCCGGCACCGCCATGAGCAGAATGATACAGAGGATATAGGCGGGCAGGAAGTAGAGAACTCCCCTGAAGACCCCTCCCAGTCCTATCTCCTGAGCCATTCCGGCCACCACATAGGTCGAAGCCCCCACTGGAGGGGTTACGGCCCCCAGCGTTGTTATGATGGTGATCATGACGCCGAACCAGATCGGATCATATCCGAGCTTCAAGGCGACGGGGAAGAAGATGGGGATGGTGATGAGGAGCAGGGCGAGCGCGTCCATCAAAGCGCCGCCGATCACATAGATCAGGAAGATAACGCCCAGGATGGCGATCGGCGGGATGGGCAGGGCCGCGACCCAGTCGGCGATATCAAAGGGGATGCGCGTGAGGGCCAGAAAGCGGCTGAACATGACCGCCCCGGCGATGATGACAAAGACCATACAGGAAACCTGGAGCGTGTCGACAACGGCCGCCCTGAAAGCCTGCCAGGACAGTTTGCGCCTCGCCAGGCTGATGACAAGGGCGAGGAAACTCCCTACGGCCCCGGCCTCCGTCGGGGTAAATATACCCGCGTACAATCCCCCCATAACGAGGGCAAAGAGGAAAAGTGTCTCGATGAAACCGGGGAGCGCCGCCAGCTTCTCCCGTATGGTGCGCCTTTCTCCGAGGGGACTCCACTGAGGATTGAGGCGGCACAGGATGGCGATGGTTATCATGAACGAGGCGGCGAGCAGCAGTCCCGCGGGCATCCCGCCGTAAAAGAGCTTGCTGATCGATTCGCCCGTATAGATACCGATGAGGATGAGCACCACGCTGGGGGGGATCACCACGCCGAGGGTGGACCCGCAAGCGATCGCCCCGACGGAAAGATCGGGATGATACCGGTATTTCTTCATCTCCGGGAGGGCGACGGATGTCATCGTCGCGGCCGTGGCCGTGTTGGAGCCGCAGATGGCCGCGAATCCAGCGCAGGCGAAAATCGTTGCCATGGCCAGACCGCCCCGGATATGCCCCGTGAGGGTGTGGGTTGCCTTGAAGAGCCGCTCGTTGAGTCCCGAATAGAAACAGATCTGCCCCATGAATACAAAGAGGGGAACCATGGTAAGACCGTACGATGAAAAGGTATTCCACAGTTCCGCCCCCACCATCCCCGCTGACGCCTTGAAGGAGATAAGGTGGCAGAGTCCGCCGAAGCCTACCACCGCCATGGTGAATCCGACGGGCATTCCCAGGAAGATCAGCATGAGGAGCAGGACAACGGTGCCGAGGATGCCGATGAAGGTGACACTCATGTCCGCTCTCCTTCTCCACTGAGAACCTTCATGAGTTCAATTACCAGAACCAGCGCGATCACCACGCACCCCAGGGAGATGCTGTACACGAAAGGAAAGTATACAATCCTCAGGGTCTCGGAGAGTTCATGGACCTTCCAGAGATTGGTCCCCAGGAGCCCGGTCTGCCAGGCGGCCAGAATGAAAAAAGCGCTCCCGATGAGATACTGGAGGGCGCTGAGGATTGTTCTTACTTTCGCCGGGAAGACCCGTACCAGCACATCGACGGCTATATGCTGCCGCTGTATCTGTGTCCCGGCCAGAGCGAAGGCGGCCGCGACGGCGCCGAAGAGCCCCATGAGTTCAAAGGTCCCCTTTATGGGTATGCCGAAACCCCTGCCCGCCACATTCGCGCAGGCGAGGAGCATCATCGCCACGAGAAAGAGACCCGCGATGGCCATCAGGACAGCGTTCAATATACGGCTTATCCGCTCCAGGTATCCGATAAGGTGTGGCATGATGAACCTTCTTTACGCTCTACCGGTACTGCTTCGTGTAAGTGTCCTTGAAGGTCAGGACATTCTTGATGATCTCCCCGGCAGGCACCTTTGAACCAACCCGCTCGATATACCCGTTCACGAGGGGTTCGAGTAGTTTGTTCATCCGGGCCTTCTCTTCGGGTTTGAATTCGATCACTTCGACATTATACGTTTTCTTCGACCACCGGACAGCCTCGTTGACATGCTCGTCGACGTATAGCCCCGTCCACTCCGTCTGCTCGCGGATCATACCGTCGAGGACCTTCTGCACGTCTGCGGAGAGGGAATCCCAGCGATCGCGGTTCATCACCACGGCAAAGGTCACCACCTGGAGGTTGGTCATGGTGATATACCGGCAGTACTCGGCATAGTTGAAGTCTTTCATGACCTCGAGAGAGGAGGCCATCCCCTTGATCACCTTCTTGTGGAGGGCGTCGGGGACATCCGACTGGGGCATCCCGATGGGGTTCGCGCCGAGGAGTTCGAAGACCTTGACCCCGGTCCCGGCGGCCCGTATCTCCATCCCTTTCAGATCTTCCAGTGTTCGGACGGGCTGTATGGACATGATGTTGGCCGGCGGGCAGGTGAACATGGCGAGGACCTTCACCTTCCGGAAGGATTCAGGCTGGTACTTTTCATAGAGATCGAGGAGCGAGAGGCTCGCCACGACCCCGCTGGGCCACCCCAGCGGGAGGTCGATGGCTTCCAGCACGGGGAACCGTCCGGGATGATAGGACATGGCGAAACAGCCCATATCGGCCTGTCCCATGACGACGCCGTCAAACATATTCTTCGCCCCCAGGAGCGTTCCCCCGGGGAAGGTGTTTATCTTCAGCGCTCCCTGTGTGCGTTTCTCCACCTCTGCCTTCCACCGTTCCATCTGGACGCAGGGGAAGGTGGACGCGGGGGGGAAATTCGCGTACGAGAGCGTGGTCGTCCGTGCCGAGACCGGCGCGACTCCCCCCAGGCACACTGCCGCCGCGATCACGAAAGCTGCTATGGTTGAGTATACCTTCATCATATCATCGCTCCTTATTTTATGTTGTTACCGCCAGCCCCTTTTCGAACCCCCGCAGATTGAGTTCAACCTGTGAGGATCGGGACGACTGTTCGATGACCCTGCGCATCACCATCTCATCGCAGAAGAGCGCGCCCTTCCGGACAGCGAAGCCCAGAAGAACGAGATTCGTCGCCAGGAGAGAACCGAGTTCTTTCGCGCAGGCCGTCGCGTCGATCCCCGCATATTCCCCCTGACCGCCGGTATTGACGATGCGCGTACCACCGGCCCTGACATAGGCGCCATGGATGGGGATATTGGCATCCGTGAGAAACAGACCGACATCAGCCCGTCCTTTCCGTATGAGAGGGCTCCTGAAATCGCCGATCTTGATGTGCGAGATGACGGTTCCCCCGCGCATGGCCATCCCGTGCGTTTCAGATGTCAGGACCTCCGCCCCGACTTCCAGTCCCGCCTCCGCGAGGAGGCGTGTAACAAAGAGGACTCCCTGTCCTCCCCTTCCGCTGACAACAATCTGCTGCTTCACGCCGCACCTCCCGTTTCCCGGACAACAATCGCCCCCACGGGACAGACCGCCTCGCAGACGCCGCACCCGATACAGCTGTTCTGATCCACAAAGACCTTTTCCGACTCTTCATCAAAGATAAGGGACGGGCACTCGAAGCGCTTGATACAGATCCTGCATCCCGTGCATTCGTCGCTCACTTCCACCTGATAGCGTTTCTGACCTTCCAGCGCCTTTCGGTCCATGATGCAGGGGTGTTTCGAGATGATGACCGCCACCCCGCCCTCGTCGCTGCGGCAGAACCGGTCCGCTTCCTTGAGATAAGAGGTGAAGGCATCAATATCATAGGGATCGCACTCTTCCAGAAATCTCACTCCGCTCGCTCTGACAAGATCGGGGATGTACACGGTATTCCCCGGTGTCCCGTCCGCCATTACCCCCACCTGCGGCGTGGGCTGGTTCCCCGTCATGGCGGTGGTGGCGTTGTCCAGGATAACGAGGATGAACCGCGCCCCGGTGAAAACGGCGTTGATGAGCCCCGGAATTCCCGCGTGAAAGAAGGTGGAGTCGCCGATAGTCACGACGATCGTGGGCCAGTCCGACCCGTCGGCCGCGTAGGAGCGGTATAATCCAGCTCCCTGGCTGATACAGGCCCCCATGCAGTGGCAGGTGTCGACGCCGCCGAAATTCATCCCCAGTGTGTAGCATCCGATATCGCTGGGAAAGATCCCCTTCGGAAAGGTGGTGCTGATGGCGTAAAAGGCGGCCCGGTGGGGGCATCCGGGACAGAGGCTTGGCCTGACGCCTTTTACCTCCTTCACATCCTCTTCCGTTCCACCGGCCACATTCAAAAACGTCTTCAGAACCTTCTCGATCACCTCTGGTGTGAGCTCGCCGTAATCGGGTACATCCTTCGAGATTCGCCCTCTGATCGTCCGATTCGCCAGCTGCATCTCGATGGTGGGATAGGTTTCCTCCACGACAAGGATGTGATCGTACCCGGCATTGATCGCCTCAATAAAGTCCACGTTCAGGGGATAGGGCAGATCGACCTTGAAGAGATCCACATTATCGAGGAGCCCCAGATCTTCCAGGATTTCGTATGTGTTGGCGCAGGAAACCCCCGACGAGACGATGCACCGCGCGGCCGAACCGCTCCCCGAGATGCGGGACGGGTACATCTCCGGGAGGCGGGCGATCTCGTCGATCTTGTCGTTGAGGCCGCGGTGAAGCCCGGTCAGGAACTGGGGCGTGGCAACCCAGCGCGATGGGTCTTTCTTGAAGCGGGCCGTGCGGCCCAAGTTTTGAATGTTTTCCAGAGCAACTCCCTGCCGGGCGTGGCAGACCCGCGTCGTCGGCCGAAGCATGGCAGGGATCTCGTAGCGTTCGGAGAGCTCAAAGGCGCGTTTCACCATTTCCTTCGCCTCAGCGGGGTTCGAGGGGTCAAAAACGGGGATGCGGGCAAACTGTGCGAAGGCCCGGCTGTCCTGTTCGGTCTGGGAACTGTGGGGGCCGGGATCATCGGCGACCACCACCACCAGTCCTCCCGTTACGCCCAGATAGGCGGACCGCGTGAAAGGGTCGGAAGCCACGTTCAACCCCACCTGCTTCATGGCGACAGCGGAGCGTTTCCCCGTGTAGCTGTGCCCCAGGGCAATCTCATAGGCCACCTTCTCGTTGATCGACCACTCGGTGCGCACCGGTTCTTCAGCCTCTCCGGCAAAGGTAACGGCTGACTCCAGGATTTCCGAGGCCGGTGTCCCCGGATAGGAGGAGATAAGCGTGCACCCCGCTTCGATCAGTCCCCGCCCGATCGCCTCATTTCCCATCAGAATCTTCTTTTCCATCTCTCGTTCCATTTTGCTTTCCATCTCACGGATTTTCATAAAAAAAGGCCGTGAACATAGTCTGTTCACGGCCTCTTGACTTCATACTCTCCTGATCCTACGCGGTGAACAGACCTCTCCCTGGTATTTTGCGCCACCACCACCAGTTTGTTAAAAGTCTGTTTCCTCGCTCCATGGTTCGTACTCCCGCGCACTGTGTACCGTCCCTCATAAAGCAATTTCACCTGTAAGGCAAGCTTTTTTCATAATTTTATTCG
>CAZAST010000129.1:6436-6710 GCA_964487805.1 uncultured Syntrophaceae bacterium | reverse complement strand
GTCAGAGGTATCAGTACAGTTAACAACAATGATCCTCTTTATGTTGTTGATGGTGTTGTTACTGCAGGTATCGGTAACCTGAATGCAGACGATATTGAATCGATCCAGGTATTGAAAGATGCGTCCACAGTTGCTATTTATGGTTCACTGGGATCAAACGGTGTTATTATGGTTACCACTAAAAAGGGTGCGGCCGGTAAGGTCAGTATTTCTTTGGATGCTTATGCAGGTACTCAATGGAGCAACAAAAGATATGACCTGTTAGACAGGGATC
>CAZAST010000129.1:0-6426 GCA_964487805.1 uncultured Syntrophaceae bacterium | reverse complement strand
TATGCAACCAGTGGTGCTTTCAGCGCTCCCAAAGCTGTTGCCGACGATGCCAGAACCATCGCAAATACTGACTGGCAGGATGAGATCTTCAAAAGCGGATTGATGCAGAATTATAACCTGAGTATTACAGGTGGTGGTGAAAATAGTGCATACAGGATTTCTGCCGGTTACATGGACCAGGAAGGTATTGTTATCGAAACTGGTAACAAGAGGTACAATTTCAGGGCCAACAGTGATTACAAGTTGGGCAGACTGAAAGTAGGAGAAAACATCAGTCTTTCATTCAGCAAACAGAATCCGCTGGGTGATAACGGAGGCCGTTCACTTTTGGAACATGCCATTAAGATGGCTCCTTATCTGCCTGTATACAATCCTGACAACCTGGGTGGATACCAGGGCCCGAATTCAGATTATGACGGACAGGATGCTGAAAACCCGGTGAGGATCATGAAGCTGAACAGTCGCGAACAGTTGACCACCAACATTCTGGGCAACATTTATGCTGAACTGGAGCTGATCAAGGGTTTGAAATTCAAAACCAATATTGGTCTCGAAGACATCCGTACCGATATGAACCAGCTGTTCCCTTACTATGACGATGATAATATGGGATCAACCCATGCAAGTGGATCATCACAGATAAATAAAGGCCGCGCTACCTATCAGTCCCTCATCTTCACGAACAGTCTGAACTATCAGCTCACACTGGCTGACAAGCACAATTTCGAATTATTGGGCGTAGTGGAAGCAAGTAATATCGACAAAACTTTGATGAATGCAAGTTCCAAGAACGCTCTCAGCGATATTATCAATGAAGTTGGCAATATCGGTGCCAGTTTAAGTTCTACAAGCACTGAATACAAGAGAATTGGCTACCTGGGCAGGTTGAATTACAATTTCGATCAGAAGTACTTGTTTGCAGCCTCAATCAGAAAGGATGCTTCTTCACGCTTTGGTGAGAACAACAGGTGGGGTACCTTCCCATCACTGGCATTGGGTTGGAATATTTCCAAGGAAGCATTCATGCAGAATATCGCTGCTATCAGCAACCTGAAACTAAGAGGAAGCTGGGGTAAAGCAGGTAACGATAAGATTGGTGACTATGCTTATTCGCAAGCTTATACTTCAGACACTTATTATGTAATTAATAACGTAGCTGTGATAGGTGCTACTCCTTCAGGTTTACCTAATCCCGACCTGAAATGGGAGGAAACTACAATGACCAACATTGGTTTGGATTTGGGTTTGTTCAACAACCAATTTACCATGGCTGCTGAATATTTTATCAACAAGAGCGATGACCTGCTGATGAACGTTATTTTGGCAGAGTCAATGGGCGTATGGACAGGTACCAGATCAGAAAATGCCGGTTCAATTGAAACCAAAGGTTTTGAATTGCAATTGGGTTACAACGATTTCGAAGGTGACTTCCAGTGGTCAACTAATTTGAATCTGGGAACCTTTAAAAATGAAGTAAAATCATTAGGTGAAGCCGGACTCCTCCAGGGTATGAGTTTTGAAGGTGAAAACCTGACCCGTTGTACAGTTGGTGATGAGGCTTTCTATTTTTACGGCTGGGAATTCGACGGTATCTTCCAGACAGCTGCTGAAGCCACTACCTATATGGGTGGTTCACAAAACACAATGTCTGGTGCCACAGCCGGTGACTTCCGCATTAAGGATACAAACGGCGATGGTGAAATAACCGGAGCAGACAGAACCAACATTGGAAATCCATTTCCGAAGCTCACGTTGGGATTTGACATCAATGCTTCATACAAGGGTTTTGACCTGAATGTATTCATCAGCGGTGTATACGGAAACGAGGTATACAATACCAACATCTATGACCTGCAGGGTATGCCACGTTTATTCAACTCAGGTGTTGAGGTACTGGATCGCTGGAACGGCGAAGGCACTTCCAATAGCATCCCAAGAGCCGGTGCAGTTGCCAATAATGTACAGTCATCCGATCGTTTTGTTGAAAACGGCTCTTTCACCAGGTTGAAAAACATAACACTGGGTTATACCATACCTGCCAATCTGCTTAAAAACAAACTGTCGAGCGTAAGAATATATGTAAGTGCACAAAATATGGTTACGCTCACTGATTATTCCGGTTTGGATCCGGAAGTTGGTTCCTTAGCATTAGGCAGTACTACTCTTGGAAACATAGGTGCAGGAAATACAAATGTTAACTTCACCAACGGTGTTGACCTGGGTAACTACCCGGTTCCGAAATCAGTAATTGGTGGTATTCAAATTACTTTCTAATTCTAAAAAAATATCTACTATGAAAATATTTAAAAAACTTTTTGTACCAGCACTAGCTCTCAGTGCATTGGTTCTAAATATATCCTGCGATGCGGATAAATTGGAACTAACGAACCCCAATGAACTGCAACCCGATACCTACTGGCAAAACGCCGCCCAGGTTCAGGCTGCTGTTAACGCCTGCTATGGCGCTATGCAAACTACAAGTATGTATAACCGCATGATGTGGTATGGCAATGACAATATGTCACATGAAAATACCTGCAACCCACAGCAGGAAGCTGACAAACGTGAATTACTCAATTTTAGCCACTCCTCAACCCACGGTATGATTTACGGTTACTGGGCAAGCTGCTACAGGGGTATTAACAAATGTAATTTCGTGATCAACAATGAAACGAAAATCAGGGAAGTTGATCCTGCCTTCCTTACCGATGAAATGAAAGATAAATACATCGGCGAAGCCAAGTTCATGAGGGCATTGTATTACTTCTGGCTGACTGACAAATTCGGTGATATTCCTTTATATCTAGACATTCCGGAAGATGAACAAGGTCTTGGAAAAAGTCCTAAATCTGCAATATGGGCACAAATTGAGGCCGACCTTGCCGATGCTGCTAATAAACTGCGCTACAAAGCTAAAGAAGAAAGCGGAAGAGCAACCAAAGGCGCAGCTTATGCCCTCTTAGGAAAAGCTCGTCTGTATCAGAAAAAATACGATGCAGCTTTGGTAGCTTTTGACAGTGTTAAAGGTTACAAACTTGAGGCCAAGTATTTCGACAACTTCAAGGAAGAAACGGAAAACGGTCCTGAATCCATATTTGAAGTTCAGTTCAATGTTAAAGCAGGTACGTCCGCTGCATGGAACTCAGACAGAACCGACCAGGGCTTGAACGAAGGTACCTTCAGAGGCCAGGAATATGGCGTATTTAACTGGTTTAACGTTTATCCTTCACTGGATCTTTGGAATGAATTTGAAACTGATGCTGACGGTAAGTATAACAATAACGTAAAAGTTGACCCCAGGCGCGCATATTGCATCATTGCCCCCGGTGATCTTTACGCCGGAGGCGAAAAGGTGGCTGTCATTGGTAATGACACTGTATGGAATGATCCCAAGGATCATGACGCAGGTATTAAGGAAATCATCCCAAGAAGAGGTTGGAATAAATACCAGAATTATTACAAATGGGACTCAGAAGGTAAAGATGAGGCCAATTTCTCTGGTATCAACATGAAGGTGATCCGTTATGCCGATGTGCTTCTGATGATGGCTGAATGCCATGCCTTAAAAACACCTTCGGACCTCACTACTGCTATTGATCTGATGAATGATGTAAGAGAAAGAGCTGATGTTGACATGCCTTTATATGGCTCAGCTGAAATGGATGCTATTTTCCCTGTAGGTAATGTGGATCAATTCTTGGTTGCTCTCGAGCATGAGCGTAAGATTGAACTCTGCGGTGAGCAGGTTCGTTTCCCCGACCTGGTAAGATGGAACAGACTTGCTGATTTCATGGGTAGTACTGAATTATTAGAATCTTTACCTCTGGCAGACCGGGACGCTCTGCTATTCAAAGAAAACAAGAATGAACTTTGGCCAATTCCCCAGGTTGAAATTGACGCAAATATCAATCTGGGTCCGGAAGATCAAAATCCTGGCTATTAATAGCCTGTAATTGAATGCTTAAAAAATGGCCCTGAAAACAGGGCCATTTTTTTTTGGCATTTTTAAACTATATTCATGCCGAATTTTAACCGACACCTATGATCACCCGTCTCTTCTTTTACTTGAACAGGAACCTTGCATGGATCGTGGTTTTAATTTCACTTTATGCACTTTCCTCCTGCAAATCCGAAAAACCAAACGATAAGGCCACTCTTTTCCGGAAAATGTCTTCGGGAAAAACAAACATCAAATTTCAAAATAAGCTTACCGAAATCGATACATTCAATTACTTCCTGTTTCCCTATATGTATATGGGAGGAGGCGTCTCTGTTGCCGATTTCAATAACGACGGGCTTACGGACATTTACTTTACCGGAAATATGGTCAGCAACAGGCTCTACCTGAACCAGGGTGATTTCAGATTCAAAGACATCACTGAAATATCTCAAACCGGGGGCGACGGGCGCTGGATGCTCGGCTCAACTGTTTGTGATATAAATGACGACGGACTGCCCGATATTTATGTCAGTGTATCCGGCCTTGGCGATATGTGCAGGAACATGCTGTTTGTCAACCAGGGAAATAATGAGGATGGTATCCCTGTATTCACAGAGGAGGCAGCAAAATACGGCATCGACGATAACGGCAAAAGCACACAGGGTACTTTCTTTGATTATGACAATGACGGAGACCTCGACCTTTATGTGGCCAATTATCCCATCACCCAGTTTAAATCACCCGCATTTCTTTACAGGCAAATGATGCGGAATGCCAAAATGAGTGAGTCGGGAAATCTTTATAGAAATGAGGGCAACGGTAAATTTACCAATGTCACCACACAGGCAGGGTTACTCAACTTCGGACTGTCGCTTAGTGCCACCATCAGCGATCTGAACAAGGATGGCTTCAAGGACATATATGTTTCCAATGATTTCACCAGTCCCGATTTTTTCTTCTTTAACAATGGTGATGGCACTTTCACAGACCAGACAAAGGAAGTCGCCGGGCAAACTTCATTTTACGGCATGGGGGCCGATATTGCCGATTACAATAATGACGGCCTGCCCGACATCATACAGATTGACATGGCTCCCGAAGACAATAAGAGAGCTAAGGAAAATATGACCGCGATGAGCCTGGATGACTTTGAAGAAATGGTAAGTGAGGGTTTGCATTATCAATATCGTTACAGTACTTTGCAATTAAACAGGGGAAACATGGTTAATGGCCTGCCCCGGTTCAGCAATGCAGCGTGGATAGCAGGAGTAACCTCTACCGACTGGAGCTGGGGTGCGTTGTTTTCCGACTTTGACCTGGATGGATGGAAAGACATTTTTATCACCAACGGAATCCGGAGAGACATCAACAACCTCGATTTCTTTAATGCAATGGGAGCTGTAGAGGAGCGCAAAGGAGCACTCAGCAACCAGGAACTGCTGGAACAGGTGAAAGAAATGCCTTATAAAAAACTGATAAGCTACCTGTATAAGAACAATGGCGATCTTACTTTTTCACATTGCAATAATGAATGGGGTATTCAGGATGAAGATTATTCCAACGGCGCAGCATATGCCGACCTGGATAATGACGGCGACCTCGAACTCATTGTGAATAATATTGACCTAAAAGCTGCCATCTATAAAAATAATGCTGTCGAAAAAAAGCTCGGAAATTACCTGAAGGTTGCCTTCGATGGTGCTCCCAAAAACAAAATGGGCATTGGATCGGAAGTAACTATCTGGAATGAAGGAAAAATGCAGTTTGCCGAACTGACACTATCAAGAGGCTATCAATCATCGGTTGAACCCATAATCTATTTCGGACTCGCCCGGTATGAAGCAGTAGATTCCCTTTTGGTTAAATGGCCCGACGGAAAGGTTCAAAGGCTTAGGAATGTAAGGGCCAATCAGAAATTGGTACTGAAATATCCGGATGCCGTAATTGTTGCTTCTCAACCCAACAATCAGGATCCCTTGTTTGAGGAATTAAACGATCAGGTACAGCCTGTGTTTACCCATCAAGAAAATGTTTTTAATGATTATCTGAAGCAGGCACTTTTGCCTCATAAAATGTCGATGCTGGGACCGGGCATAACGGTTGGTGATGTTAATAATGACGGCCTTGAAGACTTCTTTATCGGCAATGCCGCAAAAAGTGCAGCGGCTATGTTTACCCAACAGAAAAACGGAACTTTTACCATTCATTCAGGACCCTGGGAAAAAGACATTCAGTCGGATGATATGGGGTCCGTGTTTTTTGATGCAGACGGAGATGGAGACCGGGATCTTTATGTGGTCAGTGGCGGATATGAATTCCCAGCAGGTTCAGAAGAATATGCCGACCGGCTATACATCAATGATGGCAAAGGTAACTTTCATAAAGCTGAAAACGCTTTGCCTCAGATATACGCAAGCGGCTCATGTGTGGTGCCGATTGACTTCGACAGGGACGGAGACCTGGATTTGTTTGTTGGCGGACGGCAA
>CAZAST010000128.1:0-6727 GCA_964487805.1 uncultured Syntrophaceae bacterium | reverse complement strand
GGCGACCGGAACGGATCTCATCATAGATGACACACCCGAGGCCGTTGTTATCTCCAGCTTTGATCCGGTCCGGCGGGAAGTGGCAAAGCGGGCCCTGGAAAACCTGATTCATGACGGGAGGATTCATCCGGGAAGGATCGAGGAGATTGTCAAAAAGGTGCAGGCGGAGGTCGATAAACTGATCAGCGAGACCGGAGAACGGGTTTCATTCGATGCGGGCGTGTATGATGTGCATCCCGAGTTGCTGACTCTTCTCGGACGATTGCGATTCCGGACCAGTTTTTCACAGAATGTTCTGGAGCATTCCATGGAGGTCGCGAACCTTGCGGGGATGATGGCCGCCGAACTCAAGATGAATGTGAAAGACGCCAAGAGGGCCGGGCTATTGCATGACATAGGAAAGGCGGTCGATCATGAAGTCGAGGGGGCCCACGCAGCCATCGGAGCGGAGTACGCGCGGAAATTCGGCGAATCCGAGCGGATCGTGCAGGCAATCGCCCAGCATCACGATGACGGACACAACAACACCGTTCTGGGTGTCATCATCCAGGCGGCAGACACCCTCTCCGCAGCGCGTCCGGGCGCACGCCGTGAAATGCTGGCGACCTATGTCAAACGCCTGACCGAACTGGAAGGAATCGCAAACTCTTTCAGCGGCGTCGACAAATGTTATGCCATACAGGCGGGCAGGGAGATACGCATCCTCGTGGAAAATGAAAAGGTGTCGGACAGTGATGCGGTCATGCTTTGCAGGGATATCGTGAAAAAGGTGGAATCGGAACTTACCTACCCGGGACAGATAAAGGTCACGGTTATACGGGAGATGCGCGTCTCCGACTTCGCCAAGTAGAATGGGAAGACCTGAACCGTGAAGATACTCTTTATCGGAGATATTGTAGGAAAACCGGGGCGAAAGGCGGTCCAGACCCTCCTTCCGGGTATTATAGGGAACCATGGGGTGGACATGGTCGTCGCGAATTGCGAGAATGCCGCCGGCGGGTTCGGTGTTACCAGAAAGGTTCTGGATGAACTCTACGGGAGCGAAATCGATGTCATGACTTCCGGAAACCATATATGGGACAAGAAGGACATCGATGATCTGATTGACGATTATGAGACCCTCCTGCGGCCCGCCAATTATCCCGCGGGGACCCCGGGCAGGGGGAGCGTGATCGTACGGAGCGGCTCGGGCATTTCACTGGGTGTTCTGAACCTGGAGGGGAGGGTCTTTATGAAACCCCTTGACTGTCCTTTCCGGGTCGCCGAAAGGGAAATTGATGCACTGAAGGGGAAGACGGATATCATCTTAGTTGACATACATGCCGAAGCGACCTCGGAAAAGGAGGCCCTGGGCTGGTTTCTCGATGGCAGGGTCAGCGCTGTGGTGGGAACCCATACGCATGTGCAAACGGCGGACGAGAGGGTTCTCCCCGGTGGAACGGCCTATATAACGGATGCAGGAATGACGGGCTCCTTTGATTCGGTTCTGGGGATCAAAAAGGAGGTGGCCCTTGATCGGTTCCTGACGCTCCTTCCCAACCGGTATGATGTTGCGAAGGGAGATGTCAGAATGCAGGGAGTGCTGATAGATATCGACAATACAACGGGCAAAAGCCTTTCGATTGAGAGGCTGTCTGCTTCCATGGAGAGTTGATCCATATGAGCGGGAAAAGTGCGTATGATGTTCTGTATGAGAGGGGCTTCATAGAACAGGTCACCGAAGAAGCGCCCGTCAGAGAGCTTCTGAACGAAAAAAAGATTACCTGTTACATCGGCTTTGATCCCACGGCGGCGAGTCTCCATATCGGGAGTCTCGTTCCCATCATGTCGCTCGTCCACATGCAGCGCTGCGGTCACCGACCGATCGCCCTTGTCGGGGGCGGCACCGCTCTCATCGGTGATCCGAGCGGGAAGACCGAGATGCGGCGCATTCTCACACGGGACGAGATAGACGTCAATGCTGAAGCCATACGAAAGCAGCTGTCCCGCTATCTTGATTTTGGCGAGGGGAAGGCGCTCCTTGTGAACAACGCGGACTGGCTGGTACAACTCAATTATGTGGAATTTCTGCGGGACATCGGCCGCTGTTTCAGTGTCAACCGTATGCTCGCCGCCGAGAGTTACCGAATGCGGCTGGAAAAGGGGCTTAACTTCATCGAGTTCAACTATATGCTTCTCCAGTCTTATGATTTTTATTACCTGAGCACACACTACGACTGTATCCTCCAGATGGGGGGGAATGACCAGTGGGGGAATATCGTGGCCGGGGTCGATCTGACGAGAAGACTCGAAGAAAAAAAGGTCTACGGGATTACTTTCCCTCTTCTGACCACATCCCAGGGCCACAAGATGGGAAAGACGGAAAAGGGAACGGTATGGCTGGACGCCGCCCTCACCACCCCATACGACTATTTCCAGTACTGGATCAACACGGAAGACGCCGATGTGGGGCGTTTCCTCGCCCTCTTTACCTTCCTGCCGATGGAGGAGATAAGAGAGACGGACAACCTGGTTGACGCGGAGCTGAACATGGCCAAAGCCGTCCTGGCCTTCGAGGCGACACGGATTACCCATGGACAACAGGCAGCGGTTGCCGCCTGGGGGGCGGCGGTGAACAACTTCGGACTGAAACCGATACGCCCCAGCCTGCTCCCGTCAAGTGCCATCCCCAGAACCGATGCCGCCGTCGATGCGTCGGCCATCCCCACGGTGGAAAAGAGCAGAGAAGAATTTGTGAGAGGTGTACCGGCCTTTGAGCTCTTTCATGCTGTTGATTTGTGCGCAACCAGAAGCGAAGCGCGAAGATTGATTCAACAGGGCGGTGCCTACGTTAACGATCGGCAGGTGCGTGCCTTTGATGAGAAGATTGGAACCGGCGACATCGAAGATGGCACAATTCGCCTGAGAAAAGGGAAAAAGCAGCACGTGCTCATTCGGGTATCGGAGGTTCAAAGCGACCCCGCCTGACGGACCCGGGCGGATCATCATCTGCCGGGCCTTTTTAAGTCCTCCTGATCGATTCCAATCCCTTCCGCCAGCGATCTGTTGATAAGGGCCTTGTTATAGGCCGAGAAGATATCCCGCCGCGAAAGGATACCAACTATCTTTCGCCGGTTGTTTTCAGCGACTACCGGCAGCTGTTCAATATTTCTCTGCCCTATTTTTTTCAGCGCCTCATCCAGGCTTTCATTTTCCGTGGTGGTGATAACGTTGGTCATGGAGATATCCTTCACCACGACAAGGTCCCCCAGCCCCTCTTCAAAGACGACCTCCTTGAAATCCTGAAAGGTGACAATGCCGCTGAGGAGACCGTCTGCGTCAAGCACGGGGAAACTCGAGTACTTGCTGGCAAAGGTGTGTTGCAACAGTGTGTTCAGATGCATATTCTCATTGACCGTTTCCACATCCGGTGTCATGGCGTCCCTGACGAGAAGGGATTTCATGATGTTGACCTCTCTTCCCGCCTGTATGTCTATTCCCTTGCGAACAAGTTTCAAGGTAAAGATGGATTCCCGCTTGATCTGTGAGGCAACCAGGTAGGCGGTGATACAGGAGAGCATGAGGGGAACAATAACCGCGTAATCCCCCGTCATCTCGAATATGATCAGTATGGCATGGAGGGGGCCATGGGTGGTGGCGGCGAGAACGGCCCCCATTCCCATGAGGCTGTAAGCCCCCGAGGGCGCGGTTATGGCGGGGAAGAGAAGATGCACGAAATACCCAAACGCGCCCCCGGTCATAGCCCCGATAAAAAGCGAGGGGGCGAAAATCCCTCCGGATCCCCCCGATCCTATGGTAAGGGAAGTGGCCGCGATTTTGACGAATATAAGAGCGACCAGCAGGTACCATGCGAGATGCTCCCGGAGCGCGAGGGCGATGGCGTCATATCCCACGCCGTAAACATGGGGCAGAAATATGCCGATGCAGCCCACCATCAGGCCGCCCACGGCTGCCTTTGCATAATCCGGAATCGGGATCAATCCAAAAAGGTCTCCCGTTTTGTACAGGGTCGCGGTGAACAGAACTCCCGCCAGACCTGCTGCGACTCCCAGGAGCATGTAGAAGGGAAGCTCCATCGGGCTGACGAGGGTATAGGAGGGGATAAGAAAGGCCGGGTAGTTTCCAAGATACAGCCGGGATATCACGGTCCCCATGACGGACGATACGATGATAGGGCTGAAAGTGGCGATTCCGTAATTTCCGATGATAATCTCCATGGAGAACATGACGCCCGCGATGGGGGCGTTGAAGGTCGCCGCAATCCCCGCGGCCGCCCCGCAACCGACCAGCGTCCGCATCCGGGCCGCCGGCATCTTCGCCACCTGACCTACCAAAGAACCGATTGCCGAACCTATCTGAACGATAGGACCCTCTCTTCCCGCTGATCCTCCCGAGCCGATGCACAGCCCCGCTGCCAGAATCTTGATGGCGAACACCCGTTTTCTGATGAGACCGCCCCTCATGGCCACGGCCTCTATGGTTTCTGAGACGCCCGGACCCTGTGCTTCTCTGGCGAAGAAGTACACGATGGGGCCGACCAGAAGGCCGCCGATTATGGGCGGGAATAATTTGGCGTACCAGGGAAGCGACAGGAGATGCTCGAGAAAGGTGGCACCCTCACCGCCGAAAAAGAGGGATTGGAAAAAACGAATAACCAGCCTAAAAACAACCGCTCCGTACCCGCTGAGTGTCCCCACGATCATGGCCATGATCATCATGACAACGTGCTCATTCGGTCTCAGTGGAATTTTCAGGGTATGGAGAAGACTGTTTTTCATAAGTATGTGGTTGATACTGTGCGTTTTGTCTTTCTATCTACCGTTGATATCCTTTTTCCGCAATAAAAATTTTGTACTTACGATTTCCATTGCTGTCGCATAATATTTTTGGCCTCTCATCGGCGATGTGGTATGGATACAATCACACAGATGATTTCCCGTACCCGTGAGGCTGCCATGAAGATCGTATCAGCAGAGTTCATAAAGAGCGCCGCCCTCGCCGTTCAGTATCCCGACGCCCTGTTGCCGGAGGTGGCTTTTGTCGGCAGATCGAATGTAGGGAAATCCTCCCTCATCAATACCCTTGCGAACCGAAAAAATCTTGCCAAAACGAGCAACACACCCGGTCGTACGCAACTTGTCAATTTCTTCGTGATCAACAAGTCCATTTCATTCGTCGATCTTCCCGGTTACGGATACGCGAAGGTTCCCCTCTCCGTTAAAAAGGGATGGCAGGCGATGGTGGAGGAATACCTGGAGACGCGGCGAAGCCTCCGTCTCGTTGTCCTCATACTGGATATCCGCCGTGAACCTTCCGAGCATGATGATATGCTGATCGAATGGCTACGCGGGAGGGATATCAATGTGGTGTTTGTCCTTACCAAGGCGGACAAGCTTTCCGGAAATGGGCTTGCGGTGGCTCGGCGGAAGATCGGGGAACATCTGTGCGTCCCGCGTGACGCGGTTCTCCCTTTTTCAGCAAAGAACCGTTCAGGCAGAGATGATATCTGGCGAGCCATCGAGACAGCCTGCCTCCCGGCACTCTGATTCCGTGTTGTTTTACTGTCCGTCATCCAAAACCTTTTTTGTGCAACAGGGAAACCAGAGCGTGGAGCCAACAATTATGTCTTGACATGAAGGGCAAATACTGCTACCCATCCAGCGTTTAAAAACTCGTTGATCAGCGGTTATTCTATGTACCCCACAGGACCCGCCGGGGCAGGTCCTTACAATAAAACTGAGGTGTGAAAAGCGGTGGTAAAAGATAGCGAAAAGATCGGTGCTGTGATGGTAGTCGGGTCCGGGATAGCCGGTATACAATCCTCTCTGGACCTGGCCAATTCCGGAATGAAGGTCTATCTCGTTGAAAACGATATCAGCATCGGCGGCATCATGGCCCAACTGGACAAGACCTTTCCGACCAATGACTGTTCCGCGTGCATTCTGTCCCCCAAACTCGTCGAGGTGGGGAGACACCCCAACGTTGAGATATTAACGAAGAGAACCGTAAAGACGGTTGAAGGCGAGCCGGGACATTTTCAGGTCAAGCTGAAGAGCGCGCCGCGATTTGTTGATATAGACAAATGTACCGGCTGCGGCGACTGCGCCAAGGTCTGCCCGGTCACGGTGCCGAATATCTTTAACGAAGGGCTGGACGCGCGCAAAGCCATCTACCGGAAATTTCCACAGGCCATCCCCAGCGCCTTCGCGGTCGACAAACTCGGGACGGCCCCCTGTAAGGCGGCCTGCCCCACCCACATCAGTGTCCAGGGCTATGTGGCCCTCATTGCCGAAGGGAAGTACAGGGAGGCCCTGAAACTCATTAAACAGGAAAACCCTCTCCCCGCCGTCTGCGGGCGAGTCTGCAACCATCCCTGCGAAGCGGCTTGTAAGAGGGGAGAGGTTGACCAGCCGATCTCCATCATGTACCTCAAGCGGTTCGTGGCCGACCTTGATCTGAATGACGAGACGAAATATGTCCCCGAGGTCAAGGAAAGGAAAGACAAGAAGGTCGCGGTCATCGGCGCCGGGCCTGCTGGTCTGACGGCAGCGTATTATCTGGCGATTGAGGGATACCAGGTTACAATCTTTGAGGCACTCCCCGTCGCGGGGGGGATGCTGACCGTGGGTATCCCCGAATACCGCCTCCCGAAGGCCACCCTGAATGCAGAGATCAAGACTATTGAGGAACTCGGCAAGTCTTTTGACCAGAGGATTTTTAGCCGGAT
>CAZAST010000127.1:0-6823 GCA_964487805.1 uncultured Syntrophaceae bacterium | reverse complement strand
AGTGCGCCCCCAGGCGGAGAAGGGCCGGTACGATGTCCGGGTTTTCAGTGATGGCACAGCAGGAGAAAAAGGGGTGCGGGTAAAAGATTATACCTCTCTTGACGGCCACCCCGAGCTGATCCTTTTCGAGGGATGGTTCGATAAAAAAACCAATACGGTGCATCTGCAAGAGGGACCGGTTCCTTCCCCGAAAGCCGCGTGATGCGGTAAGAATATTGGAGCAGAGAAACGCCGGATTCCCTGTGATGTCCTTACAATCAGGGGCATACCAGAGTTGAGTTTATCCCTTTTTCTGAAAGAAGGAATCCATCCGGGCGTGCTCCGGAGATGAGGAGACGCCGGAGCTGAAACGACGCCCTCCTTCAGGGCGTTTTCTCATGAAGCCCGCAGCATCGCGTTGACGACAATGCCTGCGCAGGGGAGAATCTATTTCCCCTCCGCGGGGTTCCGCTTCTCCTTGATCGATTCCCCCACCTTCTCCACAACGTCCTTCCCCGCCTCGATCATCTTCTCGCTCTGATCCCCTATTGTCCCCACCACTTCCTTCACGCTCTCGGGGAATCTCTCAGGCTCACCGCTGTAGTAATGGTAGCCGTAAAGAGCGGCGAGACCGAGGACGATGACGACGAGAGCGGTTATGAGGATCAGCTTCAGCGTTTTCCTGAGCGCAAGGTAGAGAAGAACAACCGCGACGGCAATAATAACAATGAGGACTACCGGATGGGCCGACAGGTAATTCATAAGATCATCCACGGTTACAACCTCCCGAATACGATTGCTTCCTTACGGGTTACCCCTGAGGAGCATCAATCCACTTCTGCAGGGCCTCAATAATCTTCACCGCCTGATCTGCGCTTGATATGTTGAATTTGCTCTGCTGGCGATACTCGTTATTGATCTTGCGGTACCGGCGGATGGTGAACCGGGGCGGCCCGTATTCGCCATTTGCTCGGTTTAAGTCCTGGTATTTGAAGATGACCGTCGCCCACGCTCCCTTTGACAGAATCATCTTGTCCAACTCCTTGACGATGATGGCACCGTCCTCTTCGTACTGTACTGTCAGTTCATTCACTTCTGAAGCCATGTATCATCCTTTCATGCCGTGGAGTCCGTCCAAACGATCGATGATCAGATCTCCCATTTTTTCGCTGTGCGTTTCTTTGTTGCCGGACATCATTTCAATCTCCGCCTCGGGAAGAAGCTCCGCCATCCTCTCGATGATATCGATGCCGTGCAGGGTGTCGCTTTTCGCGCCCACGATCAGGACCGGCGACGAAACGCGCGGTAATTTGTCCCAGAGGCTGTAATCCTTTATGGCAAAGGCGTTCGCCTTGAGCCGTCGCGGTTCGGCGGCATCCAGCGTCCCCTCATACTTCTTCGCCTGCTCCGGTTCTTTGTCTTTATCGACCCTGACATTGCACAGGTACCATTTCAGCGCGGGCTTGATCGCCGTGTACAACGACGGGGGAAACGGTCTGAGGAACCACGGGATCCAGAAGGGATAGGTCAGTTCGCCTATGGGCGCTATCAGGATCGAGAGCGCCGGCTGTCTTCGCGCGACGGTCTGAGAGTCAAGAATTACGGTCGCTCCCATTGAACTCCCGGCGAGGCAGAGAGGCTTCTCCGGCGGGACCTTTTTCTCTACAATCTCAATGAGATCCCGACTCATGCGCGCCATCGAGAAATCCATGCGGTCGGAACGGAGGGGAAGCAGGGCGCTGGCCTTTTCCCTGGTCTCCACATACAGTGTCCGGTAACGGGGCGTGAGCCTCTGCAGGACACGCTTCCAGCCGTCTATGAGAGATATCCACCCGGCCACGAAGACCACCATGGGCCGTTCCGGCGCGTCCCGGGGAGGCACAAAATCGATCAGCCGGAGAGCAACACCGTCGGATGTGACAAAAAATTCCTCCTCCGCTCTGACATCCGGATCGGTATACTGCGTGTACGGCATGTCCCTCCTCGTTTCGACAACTCGTCGATGACTGTCTACCGCAATCGCGCTCCTGCTTCAACCCTTATTTTATCAGGTTCCTGTCGATGCAGCATGCAATCCCTCTGCCTGCGATTTCCCGGGACGCGTTTTCCCTTCACCTTGCATTCGCCCCGCAAATAGGATATCCAGTCACAAAGATTATAACGACTTCAGATGTTTGAGGAAAGTGACCGGTTTGGCGAAGAGCGTGCTTGTCGGCATCAGCGGCGGCGTTGACAGCGCCGTGGCGGCGGCAATCCTGAAAGAACAGGGCTGCCGCGTGGAAGGACTGTATCTGCGCAACGGCTTCCCCGCGGGGAGCGAGCACGATGCGGCGGCGGTCGCCTCCTCCCTGGGCTTTCCGCTCCACATACGGGACGTTGCCCCTTCCTTCAGGAGAGAGATCGTGGACTATTTCGCCGGGGAATATCTGGCCGGGAGGACCCCGAATCCGTGCATCGTCTGCAACAAGAAGATCAAGTTCCGGTATCTCCTGGACGAGGCGTACGCCCGGGGGATCGACTGCATCGCCACGGGCCATTACGCCCGCGTTGAAGAAAACGGGGACACCGTCGAGTATGCTCTCTTCAAGGGCGCCGACAGGGAGAAGGATCAATCCTATTTTCTTTTTCAGCTGGGGCAGGAAGAACTCCGGCACCTCCTGTTTCCCAACGGCGACCGGACCAAGCGGGAGATCCGGGAGATGGCCGGAAGACTTGGTCTCCCGTCGCGAAGGGAAAGCCAGGAGATCTGTTTCATTCCCGACGACAACTACCGAAGTTTTCTCGAAGCCTGTCCGTCCCCCCTCCCCCGCCCCGGCGACATCGTGGACCGTGAGGGAACCGTCGTGGGAAGCCACAAAGGCACTCACACGGTGACCATCGGGCAGCGGAAGGGACTCAATATCGCGTCGCCGCGGCCCTATTATGTCCTCGCAATCGATACCGAACGTGATGAAGTCATTGTGGGACGGGAGGAGGACCAGTTCGTCCCGGGCCTCGTAGCGAAAGACTGCTCCTGGATATCCGCCGCAGGAGCCCCCGCGGGCGTCCTGCGCGCGCGGACACACATCCGGTACCGCCATCGGGGTGTCGACTCGGAGATCACGCTTCTCCCCGAGGGAAAAGTAGAGGTTCGATTCATGACGCCCCAGAAGGCGGTTGCCCCCGGCCAGGCGGCAGTCTTTTTTCAGGGGGATCGCCTCCTGGGCGGAGGATGGATCGAACGGGGGCTTCGTGATGCTTAAGGTCGCCGTGGCCACTCTCGGGTGCAAGGTCAATCATTACGAATCAGCGGGGATCATGGAAGCGCTCGAAGCGCAGGGCTGTTCCGTCGTTCCCTTCGATTCGGCGGCTGACCTCTATATCGTGAACACCTGCACGGTCACGGCCAAGACGGATTTTCAGTCCCGCCAGCTCATCCGCCGCGCAAATCGGACGAACCCGAGCGCGCCTATTATCGCGGCGGGCTGCTACGCCCAGATCTCCCCGCAGGAACTGGCGAAACTCCCCGGAGTGCGAATGGTGGCGGGGGCCGAGATCAAGGAAAAACTCCCCGGCATGATACGGGACATCATCGACGGGGAGCCGCGAATCGAAGTGACCGATATATCCCTGAAACGGACCTTCTCGGACCTGCCGGTCACCCGGCTTCCCGGCCAGACCCGTGCGTACCTGAAGGTGCAGGACGGATGCAACGCCTTCTGCAGCTACTGCATCATACCCTACGCGAGAGGAAGAAGCAGGAGCCTCCCCGAAGAGGATGTGCTCCGGCAGGTGCGGACCCTGACCAAGGCGGGGCATCGGGAGATCATTCTCACCGGGATATGCTTGGGCGCCTACGGACGGGACCTCCCCTCTCCCACCGATCTTACCGGTCTTTTGAAAAAGATAGAGGACCACACGGACATTGAGCGGCTGCGGATCAGCTCGCTCAATCCCATGGAGATATCGGATATGATGATCCAACACCTGCAACGGTCGAAAAAACTGTGCAGGCACCTCCACCTGTCGCTCCAGAGCGGAGACGATCGTGTCTTGACGCTGATGCGCAGAACGTACACCACCGCCGGGGTGGGCGATCTGGTAAAACGACTCCAGGCCGCCATCCCGGGGATCGCCGTCGGAATGGATGTCATAACGGGCTTCCCCGGAGAGGGGGAAGAGGAATTCCGGAACACGGTTCGTTTTATCGAGAGCATGGACCTTGCGTATCTGCATGTCTTTCCCTACTCCCGGCGCCCCGGAACAGCCGCCTCTTTTCTTTCCGGAGAGCCGATGAAATCGGTCAGGAAGGAGCGGGCCGCCGTTCTGCGAAGGATCGGAAACCGGAAAAGGATTGCCTTCAACAGCGGCTTTGCGGGAACGGACCTCTCTGTTCTGGTGGAGGGAAGCAGGGATAAGGAGACCGGCTGGATGAAGGGGTTTTCGGACAATTACGTTCCCGTCCTGATTCCCGACGGCGATTCCTCCCTTTCCAACCGGATCGTCCCGGTCGCGGCGGATCGCATGATGAGAGAAAAGGTTGTGGGAAGGATAACGACGGATGGATAAGGACCGGATGAAAAATCTCAAGGGTCTGGCAAAGGCGCTGGGGCATGCCTTCGGCGATGTCACCCTTCTTGATCTCGCCCTCACCCACGGTTCCTATGCCAACGAGGCCCCGGACATGGCAGGGGAAGATAACGAGCGGCTTGAATTTCTGGGGGACGCCGTCCTGCAACTGGGCATAAGCGATATGCTGATGGAGCACTTTCCTGCCTATGACGAGGGAGAGCTCTCAAAGGCCCGGGCCTTCATGGTGAGCGAGCAGTCGCTGGCGGGAATGGCGCGCCGGTACGAGATCGGCGACTTCATCCTCCTGGGAAAAGGGGAGGAAAAAGCCGCGGGAAGAGAGAAGGATTCCATCCTGGGGGACGCCTTCGAATCGATTATCGGCGCGATCTATCTCGACGGAGGGCACGAAGCCGCCTTCTCCTTCATACGGCGGGTTTTTCGCTCCGTTGTGGACGAATGGGAGAAAAAACCGGGGAACCGGGATTTCAAATCGCTCCTCCAGGAGGTCAGTCAGGACCGGTTCAAAGAGATACCCCGCTATCGAACAACAGGGGCCTCCGGCCCCGATCATGACAGAACATTTGAAGTGGAGGCATCCATCGGAGACCGTCTGACAGCAACCGGAACCGGAAAAAGCAAGAAAGAGGCTGAGCAGGACGCGGCCCGAAAGGCCCTCGAGAAACTGGACACGACATGAGACCGCTCATCATTCCCATATTCGTCATGTACAGGGGGTGCCCCAACCGCTGCGTCTTCTGCAACGAACGGATAGCCGCCGGGAACTACTCCGACCGGGTCACCGCCGATACCGTTCGGGCAATCTGCGACCGCCACCTCGGTTCGGGAGGGAGAAGGTTCGACCAGATCGCCTTTTACGGGGGGAACTTCACCGGCATGAACCGGGATTACCAGCGTGAGCTTCTCGGTGCCGCTAAAGAATATGTGGACGTGGGAATGGCTGATTCCATACGCATTTCGACACGTCCCGACTACATCGATGAGGAGCGGATAGACCTTCTCGCGGGATATCCCGTCTCCACCGTGGAGATCGGCGCCCAGTCCATGGTGGATGAGATGCTGTCCGCGGCAGGGCGGGGCCACACGTCGGAAGATGTGCGAGCCGCTTTGAAATTACTGCGAAGCGCGGGATTCAAGACCGGGGCGCATCTCATGGCGGGACTTCCTGGCGACATCCGTGAGGGGTTCGAATACACGGTGGAGGAGATCATCTCCCTGCGGCCGGACACGGTGCGCATCCACCCGACCATCGTGTTCAGGGACACCCCGCTGGCGGAGGCCTGCCGGGAAGGAACATACATCCCTCTGACGCTGGATCAGGCCGTCGATCTGTGCAAGCACGCCCTCCTGCGGTTTCAGCAAGAGGGCATACCGGTAATCCGCCTGGGGCTTCACACGACCCCGGAGATGATCGTGGGGGACAGCGTCGTCGCGGGCCCTTTTCACCCCGCGTTCCGGTCGCTGGTGGAAAGCGCCATCTTCCTGGATATGGCGACGAAGCTCCTGGAATCGCATGATCAAACGGAAGGAACAATCGTCTTTTCCGTCTCCCCTCAGGACGTGTCGAACCTTCGGGGGATGAAAAACAGGAACATAGGGATACTGAAAGAGTCCTTCGGCCTTGCGGAAATCCAGGTGGTGGAAGACGGGGAGCAGGAACGAGGGTCGCTGCGGATCGATCCCCGGTAAGAGGGGCATCCCGGCGAACATCTTCGGCCGCTCGTCCTGAAGATTCGCATGGCGGCCGCATCGTGCAATCATTCATTCATCAAAGTGGAAATGGAACTCCCATATCCGCGCCGAGTTTGGCGAGGAGCTGGGCGTCCTCCCTCCGAATGGGGCAGCCTTCTTTCGATCGCTTCTGTTTTTTCCGCCATTCGGGCTCACCCGGTATCAGGATTTCGGCCACCCCCGGCGCTTTCGGCTGACTCTTAAGCTCGGCAAGAAATCCATCCATGTCCCTCTTGAATTCTTCCACGGAACAGAAAGCCGAGATATCGATGGCCTGCACATAATGGCCCATGAATGCCCTGTTTTCCCAATCTTCGAACTTTCGTACGATATGAGCGCCAGAGGGCATACCAGTCAAAGAGCTCGAAAGGATTTCAACCATCATCCCCAGGGCATATCCCTTGGGACCGCTCATGGGTACCACGGCATAGGCCTTTCGGGCGTCGGTGACCGGCTTCCCGTCCCGGTCGACCGCCCAGTTGGCTGGAATCGATTGTCCCGCTTCAGCCGCGGCTCGAACTTTACCGAAGGCAACTTCACTGGT
>CAZAST010000126.1:0-6828 GCA_964487805.1 uncultured Syntrophaceae bacterium | reverse complement strand
TCTACGCCTTGACCGTAAACGGGACTACCGCTTCGGGGGCGATTACGCGGAAGGTAAACGATTCGGTGATAAAAAGGTCGACCTTCTGGGAGTCGTGACCTTCGTATCCGATGGCATAATCCTGTCCAACGGACAGTTCCAGATCGCCCTGGCGGTCTGCGACGAGGAGGGCGCCGTCGACCGCTTCCGAATAGATTATCGTTCCGCCAATTTGTTTTCGTACTATGGACGCGAGGCTGCCGCCGGGAACCACATGCGCGAGGAATTTCCAGAGCGCGGGGTTAACCACCAGGTTGGCTCCGCTTCCGATGCCTTCCTTGCGCAATCGGAGGAGTCCTTCGCTGATTCCGTCAACGAGAGCATCACGGTCGAGGGTGAGCGTGACCGGTTTGTCCGCCTTCACCGTGTCATTCAGCCCAACGATTCCCGCGGGCTTGAAGCCGTTGAATACGGCACCGTCTTCAAACGCGGCGATTTTCCGGGCCGCGTCAACAACAGATTCAAGATCCGCGTCTTTCGCGCCGCGGTCTATGTTGTCGAGTTCCCAGATGTTGACCGGGAAACTCACCCGGCTTTCCACGAGCGGCAGTACGCGATGTACGCCAAAGCGGACCGCGTCTTTTTTCTGGTTCGAGGGTACTTCGATGCGTCCTTCAGGAACCGCGGCAAAGTCAATACCGTGCGGGCCGGAAACGTCGCAGAACTTTCTGGCCGCGAGATTCGCGGTAAGGGTTTCGGTAACCAGAGCGTTTATTTCTTGCCATGACGCCGGACTGATCGGCGCGAATTCTTTTCTGAGCATATTCATGGGTTGTTACTCTCCTTTGTCACGAAGACTGCCGATACCGAGGTCTCCTGAGCCGGACGCGTCGCCACTGCCGCCTCCGGAAAGGAATTCTTCTTCAACTTCCTGTGCGCCTTCGTCATAGAATTTTTGTTCATTGGGGTCAAGCTCGTGAAGGAGGCGGAGAAATTCACCCGCGTGGACTTTTTCCTCGTCTGCAATATCGATGAGCACTTTTTGGGCAAGTACATTGTCGGTGGATTCCGCTATTTCCTGATAGAGCTGAACCGCTTCATATTCCGCGGCGATCATCATGCGGATGGAGCGTACAAGTTCATTATGGGTGAGCTTGCGATCACTCTTTTTTACACTGAAGGGATTTCCGAATTCGGGCATACTGTTTACTCCTTGTATTGGTAATAAAAAACTCCATACAACCATACTTTCAGGAAGAGATTGTCATGTTCTGCTATAAAGGTAATGCGGAACGATCAATTTGTCAAAAAATCTGCATCACGGAAGATGGTGCAAGTCCCGGTCTGATGCCCTTCCGGAAGGTGGCGATGTTCCTATATTCGTCCTTTTATACGGCCTATTCGTTCCGTCCCCCGGCTCTTGTACCAATCGTCCCGGGCATTGTAATAGAGGTACCAGGTGCCGTCCTTGTCCTGCCGGCAGTCGCATGCATAAACATGACTGGCTCTCCAGCCTTCGGAGGGAGCTATCAGGGGTTCCTTTTTAGCGGACTGCCAGTGTATGCCATCTTCGGAACGCAGGATGAAAAGGGCACTCCTGGAGCGGCCCTGTCCGTCACGGTAGATCTTGCACTGTAATCCAATGAATCCGTCTTCAAGGGGAATAACCTTGATTGCTCCTGCCCCCAATACACCGGGGAGGATGTCATTGGCCGGATCGATAACGGGATCGGGCAAGGGAGTAAATGGTCCGGCGGGGTTTGAACCGTACGCTGTACCAATGTAACGGGGTTCACAGAATCCGCAGTCCGCTATGTAGGAAAGGGAAGCGGAAAAGTAAAGCCGGTACGCGTTGTCAGTCTTGTCGGGATTATGTGACTTCCCGGTTCCATGACCAGGAGAAACAAGACAGGGATTTGATACGGATCTTCCCAGTTTCAAATCCTCCATCCAGTCCAATTTTTCGGGCAGGGGAAATTGGGGGCGGGACCACTTTAGCAGATCGCCGGAGGAACGCATCTCGATGTGGCTTTTCCACCGCGGTGGTTTCGGAAGTATCTGGGCTACAACAGCAAAGGGCCGATAGGCTTCATAATACAGATAAAAGGAATCATCCACAAAACGGCAGAAAGGACGCATGGCGTTAAATACAACCATCCCCCGGTCTGTCCAGGATATCCCGTCAGCAGATTCATACCGTCTGATACCCCAAACCGTATGGGCAAGGAGAACCCATAACCCGCCGGGTGTTTCGTGCGGAAAGAGGAAGGTCGGATCGGCCAGTATGGGACTGTTCCAGCGGGGTTCAATCAAGGGCTTCCCGTCATCTTCCCATCGAATCTTCAGAAAATCATCAATTTTCATACACAGACCGCCTTTCCCTTTCCTCTATCAACCACATATGTTAGGCAATCTTGTTTACCAAACATTACCGGGATGATTATACACCTGATTCTCCGGAATCGAAAATGGAAAAGGATGTTGGCGCTGAGGACATACCGGAAAGAATTATAAACTATGGTCGGTTTTTCTTTTTCTCTCTTTTCATTTTATACAATTCCGCGTCAGCTTCCTCTATGAGATCTTCCAGGGTGCACTGTGAACCGGGTTTGCGGGGAGCCGCGCCGTGTGAGGCTGCCAGTATGAATTCCTGATTGCTTGTCTGATTATAGTGAATAATTTGTTTTTCCAGTCTGGTGATTATTTTTTCGTATTCCTTCATACTGCAGTCTATTGCCAGTACCGTAAACTCATCGCCACCGAGTCTTCCAATGATATCGGTATTTCTGAAAACGGACGAAAGAATACCGGCAAAGGCTTGTATGGCAATGTCTCCAAATGCATGGCCAAAATTGTCATTAATATGCTTTAATCCATCCAGATCCATATACACAAGCAATACGTCATTGTCTCTACGCTCTATCAATTTTACTTGCTGAGTTGCGACAGTCATAAAACCCCGCCGGTTATACAGCCCCGTAAGTTCATCCATTACGGCCAGCCGCTCCAGCTTTTCGCTTGCAATTTTGACGTTATGGAGCGCGAGCTCAAGTTCCTTCGAACGATTGGCCAGTTCTTTTGTACGTTCCTCTACTTGATGCTCAAGACTGTTGGCATACTGGCGTACATCTTCAAGAAGGCGGACTCCTTTCATTGCTCCGGAGAGGTGATCACGGATAACCTCGAGGACGGACAAATCCCGTGATCCCTTTTCGGAAACAAAAAAACCTATACTTTCATCGCGGTAAAATAACGGCAGAACAAACCTCATGAAAGGTCGGGGCAATGATGACAGTCTATTTTCAAGTAAATTGTGAGACGTGAATTTGCCGCCTTTGTTACCATTGCTATTATAAAACACGATGGAATTATCCGGATCCGCATATTTTGCGATCATGAACTCGTGGATATCGAATATCTTGAGGCTTTCATCAAGGACGTTACGTATTTCCGCTTCCTCAAATGTCCCGATGATATTTCTGGTCATGATATTTAGAACCGAATCCAGTTCCCTTTTTTCGCTTATGGTCATCCCGGTATCAGCGGTATCCCCCGTGTCTGCAGGTGAGGCAGGACAACCGCAGGACTGCCGTACAACAAGCCGGGAGGGCAGGCTGATTTCTCCGGTCGTTTCGCCTCCTTGCATAATCTTCTTTGCAAATTCGGAACAACAGATATACCCGAGTTCTTCAGCCGACTGATGCACCGTTGTCAGAGCCGGTTTGTGGCTTTTGGCGCTTGCAAGATCGTCGAATCCGCCTACACTGATATCGTCCGGAATCCGGAATCCTCTTTTTTGCAGTTCTTTCATTGCATACAATGCCATGTGGTCATTAGCGCCTATCACTGCGTCGAATTCGATTTTTCTCACATCAAGAAACGTTTCCACGGCAAGAATTCCCCGCTCCCGGAGAAAATTCCCTTCAAAAATATAGTTCTCATCGTATTTCAGTCCGTTTTTTTGCAACGCATCCTTATATGCCAGGAGTCGTTCATCTGCTTCGTACACCCCGGGGGTACCGGTGATAAAGGCGACCTTTTTTCGACCGTGTACTGTTATGATATGATCAACCAGGGAATACATGCCGGATTTATTATCAATATTAAAGCTCATCTGCCCGGGAACCGTCATGCCGATATGCGCAACGGGTACTCCCTTATAAGGCTGCATATAAGCGAGGAAGTTTTCCCTACCCACGTAATTCGAAATTGATGATGAAATGGAAATGATGCCCTGGAAATCATCGGGATTTAAAACGGAAAACAGTTTGTTCCGCATTTCGGTATTTAGTACGGGACTGCCCAGGGCTCCGACCCCGAAACAGACAAGAGAAACGCCGAGTTCTTCGGCAGCTTTCAGTACCCCGTTGCAGATGCCTGCGGTGTATTCATTGTGAAAATCATTCAGCAAAAAAGCAAGGCATATGGTGTCTGTCGGGATCATACTTACATGATAGTCGATTGGAGCCGGGTATTGCAAATTTGGTCAATACCTTTGTAATGGTGTATCACTGCTGTCCGTTCGCCCTGATTACTTATCGCTATCCCTCAGTTTTCTGATTTTTCCCTCAAGCTGACTGTTGAGCATGCTGTAGGTACGGAAGAGCAGGGCCGTGGCGCCGAGACCGAGGATTTCGGAGACGATGATGACCGGGATTCCGGGGAGCGGGAAAGGGAGTCCCCAAAAAAGACAAAAGCCGAGTGTTCCCGCCCCGATGATCAGACCCACCGTGATAAAGGCGATAACCGGGGACCGCCGGAGGGGAAGGTATATAAGCATAAAACCGATTCGGCTCACGAAACCGATTGCCAGTCCCGCAATGGCGCCTTCCGGAATTCCGGGGAAGAAGCAGCCGGTATGTACGAAACCGAAGATTCCGCCCACGCCCAGTCCGATGAGCGCCGACACCAGCAATGTCCCGACTATTTCCCGTATATATGACATTTCCCTGCTCCTACATGTTCAAAAACTGTTTGAAGTCTTTCACGTAATTACGTGAAACTTCGATACGCTCATCGCTTTCGGTAAAGCGCAACAGAATGCGCCCGCCAAACCAGGGAATAATTTCCCGTATCTTGAGTACATTGACGATATTTGATTTGTTCACCCGGACGAAGTTTTCGCAGGCAATGAGTTTTTCCATCTCGAAAAGCCGGTGCTTCATTTCGTAGGCCTGTTTTGCCGTATGCGCGAACAGTACGTTGCCGCTGGAACGGAAGAAGAGGATGTCGGCAAGGAGGAGCGGTTCAAAGGTTTCATGTTTGCGCCCTATGAGGAAGGGCGGGTTCTGGCGGGACGGCGCGATCGTGTTGAGAAAGCGGAGGAGCTCCGCGAGATGATCCGTGTCGAAGGTGAGGTATACTCCGGCACCCGGCGCGGGGGTGTCTTTCTCTACCAGGACAAGATCCGCGGGATCCGCTTCTTCCGCCTTCATGCCGCGAAGCACTTCCCTGATGAGTGTAACGGTTTTATCTGTCCCGATAACCTTGAACGTCAGCATGTCACCATAGTACGCCCCGGGAAATGCATTGTCAATTCAGGTTGCATCCCCGGTATGACCTCTTGTCATCCGGAATCTCCCTCTTGTCATGAATCGCGCGACAGCACGTATTTCCGGGCATAGAATACGGGTGTGGAGGACGCGAAATGCTTATCAGTTTGAAGAACATTCACAAGACGTATCTGCTGGACAAGGTCGTGATACCGGCACTCCGGAATATTTGTCTGGATATTGACGCGGGAGACTTCCTCTGTCTCATGGGGCCGAGCGGATCGGGAAAGTCTACCATGCTGCACATCCTCGGCTGCATCGAGCATCCGTCGTCCGGAGAGGTGCGTATCCGCGGGGAGGACACCCGATCCATGAACGACACCGCGCTCTCCCGTTTCAGGAACCGGCACATCGGATTCATTTTTCAGAGTTTCAATCTGGTGTCCGTTCTGAACGTGCGGGAGAATGTCGAGTTTCCCCTTATGATACGCGGCGGAAAGTTAGATCGTGTGCAGGTGGATTCGGTAATCGAATCCGTGGGGCTCGCGGATTTCATGAAACATCGGCCGGATGAACTTTCCGGCGGTCAGCGTCAACGCGTCGCCATTGCCCGCGCCCTCGTTACCAAACCGGATCTGATTCTGGCGGACGAACCGACGGCGAATCTCGATTCGAAAACGGGAGACCGGATCATCGATCTTCTGCTCGGCCTTAACCGCGACTCGGGAACAACCTTTGTTTTTTCCACACACAACGAAGCTGTTTCACAGTACGCGCGGCGGACGGTCAGAATTCTTGACGGTGAAATACGGGATGATTCGGGGGCGGGCGCATGATGTATGTACACGTCAGTCTCAGGAATGTAAAGAAGAATCTCCGGAAGAACGCGCTCACGCTGACGATGATCTCGTTCGGGTTGATCGCGTTGTATGTGTACAGCGGGTCAAACGCGCAGATGTTCCGTCAGTTCAGGGAAAACGTGATACACACGCAGACGGGTCATTTCCAGTTGCACGCACGCGGGTTTGGCGATGCCGATGCGGAGGCGTCGTTCCCGCGTCTGGTTGAAAACTACCCGGCCATCGAAGAAGAGCTCCTTCGGGATGCGGACATCGACTTCCTGGCGCCTCGTCTTCATTTTTCCGGTATCGGCTCGGGCGACGAAAAGAGCATCATCGTCAGGGGATTCGGCGGTGCTTTGGAATCGGAGGCGCGCATGGAATACGGCCGCCTTACCCGGGGTCAATTCCCGGAGCGGGAAGGATGCGGCCTTGCGGTTATGGGTGAGAATGCGATTGAGAAATGCGCTCTTGATGTCGGCGGCTATGTGACCGTCCTTGCGAACATGCCGGGCGGG
>CAZAST010000125.1:0-6908 GCA_964487805.1 uncultured Syntrophaceae bacterium | reverse complement strand
TGGGAGACGATGTCCTGTCCGCCATCGGCAAAGCCCGAACAATCCGAAGACACCCAACTGGGGAAAGAAGCCCTTCAGAAGATCCTTGAGAACGCGAAAATCGCGAAGGACGAATCCCTCCCCTCTGCCAGGATGCGGGCCTCGCTGTCCTCTTCGTGGAGATATCTCCCTGCCACATCGCGAGCCTTCCGGTAACGGTCAACATCCAGTGCCACGCGGCCCCCACCCCGGCGCCTCCCGGACGGGTCATCGGCTCCATCGGCCCCACGACCAGTTACCGAATGGACGCGTTCGCCCCCCTTCTGATGGAGGCGGGGATCAGGGGAATGATCGGAAAAGGGAAGCGGAATGACGCCGTCAGGGACGCCATAATACGCTTCAAAGCCGTGTATCTCGGCGCCATGGGGGGAATCGCGGCGCTCATGTCCGCGTGCGTAAAAAAGGCCGAGGTCATCGCGTATGAGGACCTGGGTCCCGAGGCGATCATGCGCCTCGAGATAGAGGATTTTCCCCTGATCGTCATAAACGATTCAAAGGGAGAGGATCTGTACGAATGTGCGCTTGGTCGACACCGTATGGACCCGGGGAGTTCCGATTACTAAAGATGCTATGTGGAGCTTTCCCCGCTCTTCATAAAATCCAGGGCAAAGCTGAGATGTCTGAACATGGCTTGAAACGCGCGCTCTCTGTCGTGCTTCTTGATCAAATCGGTGATCTGGGCGTGCTCCCGGGCAATCTCCGCCATTTTGGTTGCAGCTTCCAGCCTGTGGTACTGATATTCTTCGATACTGACCGAGAGATGCTCGTATAAATCCCTCATGATCTGGACATGGAGTGAGTTCCTGGTGGCATATGCGATAGCCATATGGAATGCCACGTCTGCTTCGGCGTTTGTTACTCCTTCGTTGGTCGATTTTTCCAATGTCGCTGTACTCTGCTCCATGAGGTAAATGTCTTTTTCGGTTGCCCTCTCCGCCGCGAGATACGTTGCGTTACATTCAAGCCCAATCCGTACCTCGAGCAATTCTTCTATGGACAGACGTTCCCCTTTCATCGCAACAACGAGCGAATTTTTTTCCTCGGGTGCGGGGAGACTGACGAAGGTGCCACGCCCCTGACGCTGTTCGAGGAATCCCATCGTTGTGAGTTTATTGATTGCCTCCCGTACTGAGGCGCGACTAACGTCAAAGGCTGTGGCGAGTTCCCGTTCCGACATTATCCGTTTGCCGGGCTCCAGTTTGCCTCGTAAAATGAGATCCCGGATCTGATCGAAGACCTGATCGGAGATCCGCTTTGGTTTTATGGGAGAGAGTTTCATTCCATCATTCCTTCCTTATTTTTGTGCTCAACAGAGCACCATCCCTGCACATGCGCGCCATGCGAAAATTTGAAAGTTTCCTCACGCCCAAAGGGACGATAGAAGCAACCGTCCTCTCACGCTGCAATACCTTCCATGAAAAGGCATTGATGCGTAAAAGAGCAGAGGAACACGCGCCTGCAAGTTATATTGTTGGTCAGACCATTCGATATTCAGGCGCCCGACAGCCAGACAACTTGACGATTTCTCACGATACAGATATCACGAACACCCCAAAAAAGCAATGGAGGGTCATAATTTATATGCTATAGAAATTAAAAACTTATGTTGTTCCATTCTATTTTTTATCCTTCAAATTTTTCCTTGACCGTGCCTTTTTTTTGTATTAAGGGTTCCTACGTAGGCAGGAATAATGGTCAGTCCTGTTGAGGGCTTGGTTTCAACACTATGGACCGGTGGTTGGTTGCACTACACTTGCTGGAAGTTGTTTTGTTTTTCTATTTCTCCTCGTTGTTGCCATACATCAATCTTCAAGGAAGGGGGTGAAGAGTTTCTCGGTTGGTAACATTCATTGGTCAGTTTTACCGTACCATAACATACCTTTTACCGTACGATACAGTACAGAAGGAGAGTACTATGAAAAAGATTATGACCGTGGCATTGAGTATTGTCCTTGTTATTTGCTTTACGGCAACTATTTCCCTTGCCGCTGAAAAACGCGGCAAATTCGGGGTAGACCCCCGCCACGACATAGCCAAACGAGTCAGCTTCAAACCCTCAACTGAAAAAGTAACCTGGAAAATGATCATGTCCTGGACCAAGGGACAGCTGTTTTACGATATGGCCGTTCATTTCTGCGACAGCGTTCGGCTGGTCTCCGCGGGGAGATTCGACATCAAACCGTTTTCCGCCGGCGAGTTGATTCCGTCAAATCAGGTGTTCGACGCCATTTCAAAGGGGGCATACGAGATCGCGCATTCTTCTCCCCTCTACTGGAAGGGAAAGAACGAGGCGTTTGTGGCATTCGCGTCGGTTCCCTTCGGACTGGACGCCGAAGGATATAATATCTGGCTCTACGAACGAGGGGGCCTCGAAATGCTCCAGGACCTGTACAAACCCTATAACATATACGCCCTCCCTGCAGGCCAGACCGGTCAGGAAATGGGAATGTTTTCGAATAAACGGGCAACCAAGATGAGCGATTTTCAGGGAATGCGGATCCGCACCCCCGGCTGGTACATGGACATCATGAACAATCTGGGCGCGTCGGTCAGTCCTCTGCCCGGCGGCGAGGTGTATCTTGCCCTGGAACGCGGTGTTATCGACGCGGCGGAGTATTCCACACCTGCCATCAACTATCCCATGGGATTTGACGAGATTACCAAATATTCCATTCAGCCTGGTGTCCACCAGCCCGCCTTTCTGTGCGATGTCATCATCAATCAGGCAGCCTGGGATAAACTCCCTGAGGACCTGAAATGGATCATCAACATCTGTGCCATGGAAACCCAGCTGTGGTCCTACAACTGGATCAACGCCTTGAACGCCCAGGCCATTAAAAAGTTCAAGGAAAAAATTGAATTTGTGACCATGGATAAAGAGACCCGCATCAATTTCCGGAAGACCACCAAGGCATACATGGAAAGTCTGAAAGAAAAGTACCCGGACGTCAAGAAAGTGCTGAATTCCCAGGAAGCATTCATCGAAGAGTTTGTCGACTGGCGCGAAGCCCGTTCGGGCGTAACCCCCTGGCCGTACGAAATGTATATCCAGGGCCGTACGAATGAGTGATTCCGGCTGCTAACCGGAGCCGTGACACGATGGGTTGAAGGTCCTTGCCGCATGAGGCCCGGGCCTTCAACCCGTTATCCGGGGCGGGCTCACGATGCCCCGTGAAAGGGACAAAGGCATGCTAGACAAAATTTCCAGCGCAATCGATACATTTAACATCAAACAGGGGAAGCTCAGCGCTCTTTTGGCGCTTCCTCTGCTGCTGGTGGTGGTTTATGAGGTGATCATGCGCTACATCTTCAACTCTCCCACCATCTGGGGTTTCGAGGCCACCACCTTTCTGTACGGCATACACTTCATACTGGGGCTTGCCTACTGCGATATCCTCGGCGGCCATGTGAAGGTTGATGTCGTCGTCACCCGTTTTCCGGCCAAACCCCAGAGCGTAATCGGTGTTCTGACCAATCTGGTCTTCTTTATGCCCACAATGGTGCTGATGACCATCTTCTCCTGGAGATACGCATTTGCCTCCATTTTGCAAGGAGAGCTCAATCCCACCAGCTGGGCGCCGCCGGTGTACCCCTTCAAAACTCTGATGGCTCTTGGTTTTTCGTTTCTCCTGATACAGGGCTTTTCCAACCTGATTCATAATATCAGGGTGTTGCAGGGAAAAGCGGAAGGGGTGAGGTAACCACTATGAGTGTAGAATTTATGACTGTGGCGATGTTCGTATCGCTCATCGTAGCCATTATTTTCGGTCACCAGCTCGCCTATACCCTGGCCGCCATAGCAACCCTGTTCGGACTTATCGATAACGGATTCAATATCCCGGCCTTGTTCAACATGTTTGCCAACAACGCCTGGGGCATCATGGAAAACTACGTGATGGTGGCCATCCCGCTCTTTATCCTCATGGCCCAGCTCCTGGACCGCTCCAAGGTCAGCGACAAGCTTTTCGAAGCGCTGTACGTTGTACTGGGACGAACCAATGGCGGTCTCGGCCTGGCCGTGGTCGTGGTTTGCACCGTATTCGCCGCCACCACGGGGATCATCGGCGCTTCCGTCGTCGCCATGGGCCTTCTCGCCACTCCGGCTCTGCTGCGCAAGAACTACCAGAAGGAGCTGACAAGCGGTATCATCTGCGCCGCGGGGACTTTGGGCATACTGATCCCGCCCTCCATCATGATGGTCGTTTACGGCGGTTTGACGGGTTTGAAGGAAACGTCCGTTGGCAATCTGTTCGCGGGCGCGATCTTCCCGGGCCTGATCCTTGCCGGCATGTATTTTCTCTATATCCTGGTGCGCTGCAATATCAACCCCCAACTGGGTCCGCCCATTTCAAAAGAGGAAGCTTCCCAGTACACTGCCGCCCAGAAATGGGGGATGACCCTGAAGTCTCTGGTACCCCCGCTGGCCTTGATTTTCGCGGTTATGGGTACCATCCTGGGCGGTATCGCGACGCCCACCGAGGCGGCCGGCATGGGTGCCGCCGGGGCCGCCATCCTGGCGTTGGCCAACCGCAAACTCACCTGGTCGGTTCTCAAGCACAGCTGTTACGACACCCTCAAGACCACCGCCATGGTGATGATGCTCTTCATCGGCGGCAAATTCTTCAGCACCGTGTTCCTCAGCATGGGGGGCGGCGACGTGGTGGCCGATATTCTGATCGGATCGGGTCTCAACCGCTGGATCGTGTTGTTCATCATGATGTTCATCGTGTTCATTATGGGTATGTTCATCGACTGGGCCGCCATCCTCATGGTCACCGTGCCGATCTTCATGCCAATCGCCATGGAACTGGAGTTCAACCCCCTGTGGTTTTCCATACTCCTCTGCGTCAACCTGCAGACATCCTTCCTGACCCCGCCGTTCGGGTACGCCCTGTTCTATTTCAAGGGGGTCGCGCCGGAGGAATACACCATGATGCATATCTACCGCGGCATCATTCCCTTCGTAATCATGCAGGTGCTCGCCATGCTGATTCTGGCGCTCTTCCCGGGTCTGGCAACCTGGCTGCCGGCAATCTTTTTCGGTTCCTCATGACCTTTGAAACGAAAGGAGAGAGATATCGTTACCTCTGCTTTTTGAGTTGCAATAACGTGAAAAGCAGTGATCTGTGTGAAATGCATTTTGTGGAGGATAAAAACCGGTGAAAAGATCCTGCGACAACCGGCAGGACACAATACCCTCCGGCGTTTTTGACAGCCACCTGTATGATGAGTTTGAGCTTCGAGCCAGGGCCGTTTCAGCCGAACTGTTCCGCGTGAAGCGGCCCGATGAAGCCGCAACCGTCATTCTCGATATCGTTAAAGAGACCGGGGCGAAAACCGTTGCGTCTGTGTCATGCCCGCTCATCGAAGCCTCCGGAATCATGGATGTGCTGAAGGGCAATGGGATAGAGGTCTATACGGAACAGGCCGAAATCGCCGAACATATCGGCACCGCGGATATCGGCATGTCCGGCGTTGAGTTTGGCATCGCGGAATGCGGCAGCGTCTGCCAGGACGCGCTGGCCGTTGAAACCCGCCTCGTTTCTTCTCTTCCTCCCCTCCACATAGTCTTCATGGAAAGCGGGAAGATTGTTCCCGGCATAGAAGACGCCCTGGAGATCATATCAGGATTTTTTACGGCGGGGTATGTAAGCTGGATCACGGGCCCCAGCCGAACGGCTGATATCGAACGGGTGTTGACTATCGGGGTCCACGGCCCGGCAAGACTTGTCATCATTGCAGTTGATGAAGGACCGGACGAAGGGACGGCATGATGTCGAATCGGCGCAATCTGAAAAGAGAGATACACGAAAAACTGAACGACGATGTCCTGCGGGACGCCTTGGGGCGTTTCGCGGAGGTCTATCCCGCGGCCCGCGAAAAAGCCCTTGAAGGGATAGCGGATGTAGAGGGGCTTCGCCGGCGCCTCAGAGACATGAAGCACGATGCCGTCGGAAGGATCGACGAGCTGGCGGATACATTCGAGGCGGAGGCAACAAAACGGGGCGTCACGGTATTCAGGGCGAAGACAGGGGCGGACCTCAAAAAATATATCCTTGATCTGTGCAGGGCCCGGGGCGTCAGAGGCGTCGTCAAGTCGAAATCGATGGCCTCGGAAGAGGTAGAGCTGAATCCGTCCCTTGAAGAGGCCGGCATCGGGGTTACGGAAACGGACCTCGGGGAATGGATTATCTCGCTGGCCGGGCATAAACCCTCTCACATGGTGATGCCCGCCATCCATCTGAATCGCTACCAGGTCTCCGAATATTTTTCCCGGGAACTTGACACATCCATAGAACCCGACATCGCCTTCATGGTGCAAACCGCCCGGGTTACCCTGAGAGAGAAGTTTCTGAGCGCTGACATGGGGATCACCGGGGCCAATTTCGGCATCGCCGAAAACGGGGCCGTCGGCCTCGTTACGAATGAGGGGAACGCCCGGCTCGTTACCACACTTCCACCCATTCATGTCGTCATTATCGGGTACGAGAAACTCATTCCCACATTGCGGGACGCTGTGCCTATCCTCCGACTTCTTCCCCGGAGCGCCACCGCCCAGCTTATGACAAGCTATATGAGCCTCATATCGGGGCCGACCCCGGTCATGGTCAAAAGAAACGGCGGATGGAAAGAAGAGCAAAAGGAGGTCCATTATATTCTCCTGGATAATGGAAGACTTGCCGCCGCCCGCGACGACACCTTCAAAGAGATATATCAATGCGTCCGGTGCGGGTCTTGTCTTAATGTCTGCCCGGTGTACGCGCTCGTTGGTGGGCATGTGTACGGGGGGCACACCTACGCGGGGGGGATCGGAGCCATCCTGACCGCCTTCATGAGCGGCATGAAAGCCTTTGAGGAGTTTAATGAGC
>CAZAST010000124.1:0-6934 GCA_964487805.1 uncultured Syntrophaceae bacterium | reverse complement strand
AGAATTTTTCGAAGGCCCTCTCCTTCTATCTCGATCGTTCAGGAGAATACCTGAAGGCGATTCAGGGCATGGTAAGGACAGAAAAGAGATGACGCTCATTATCGCCCATCGCGGCGCGCGCAGCATTGCCCCGGAAAACACCATGGCGGCCGTTCGAGCGGCCATCACCGTCGGCGCGGATCTCTGGGAGACCGATGTAACGGTGACAAAAGACGGCGAACTGGTGTTGCTCCACGATGCGACACTCGCGCGTACCACCGATGCGCCGGACCGCTTCCCCGGGCGCGAGCCGTGGAACAGCTGCGAATTCACCCTGGATGAGATCCGTTCGCTGGACGCCGGATCCTGGTTCGCGCGGACCGATCCTTTCGGCCTGGTCGCGGCGGGTGAGGTCGGGGAGGAAACATGGTTTGCCTACCGCGGCGAGCAGGTCCCCACGCTGGACGAGGCCCTCCGGTTTACCCGCGATAACGGGTTCCCCGTCAACCTGGAGTTGAAGCGTCTTCCCCCGACCCTCCGGGGGTTTCCGCTTGTTGAGCGGGTCTTGGCGATGATCGATGCCCTGGAAGTGGACCACGGACTGGTGATTCTCTCTTCATTCCACCACGATTGGCTGCGCGAGATTCAACGACAGGCCCCTTCGATCCCGGTTCAGGCCCTGACAGGCGATTCTCACACCGCTCCCCCCGACTGGGAGGGAGAACTCGAATTTACAACGTATAATATTCTGAGTGTGCTGGTCAACGAAGACCAGATCCGCGATCTTGTCCGGCGGGGGATATCCGTGAATCTCTTCACCGTGAATACGGAGGAGGAAATGCTCCGGTTTGCGCGGGCGGGGGCGGCCGGGCTGTTCACGGATTTCCCGCAGCGGGCGGTCCCATTGCTCCGATAAACACACGGATGACCGTTTATCTCTTATGCCCCGGGGCTTCAGGGCTTGCGCTGCTCCGGGTATTTTAGTAAGTAAAAAAACAGCATCGGGCTGTTTCCGTATGGGATGATCCTTATGATAAGGACAGATGTCATTATTATCGGCGGTGGCTCTACGGGGTGCGGGATAGCGAGAGACCTCGCGCTGAGAGGAATAGATCACTGCCTGATCGAGAAGGGGGATTTTGCCGCCGGGGCGACGGGTGCCTGCCACGGACTGCTTCACAGCGGGGGCAGGTACGCGGTGAACGATCCCGAAGCAGCAGCAGAGTGCTTTGCCGAAAATACGATCCTGCAAAAGATCGGCAGGAAATGCGTGGAGCGGACAGGTGGACTGTTTATCCGTCTCCCAGGTGATTCGAAGCGATATCGGGACACATTTCTGAAAAGGTGTGACGCGATCGGAATCACCACCGAGGAGCTTTCCCCGAGCCGGGCGCTCGATCTCGTCCCGGCGCTCAACCCGTCCCTGGAGGAGGCGATCAGGGTTCCCGACTGTTCCATCGACCCCTTCAGGTTGTGCATGCTCAACATCACCTCATCCCGGAAACGGGGCGGTGTGATCCTGACCCACCACATCGTGACGGACATTATCAGGGAACATGGCCGGTGCGTGGGGGTCACGGCCCGGGAAGAAATCACATCCAGCGTCAAGGAAATCAGAGGAAAGATCATTATCAATGCTACCGGGGCCTGGGGGGATCAGGTGGCGCGCCTGGCCGGCGGCAGCGTGCCCATAACTCTTTCCAAGGGCAGTCTGGTTGTCACCAATCACCGGATCACGAATATGGTGGTCAACCGGCTGCGGCCCGCGTCAAACGGCGATATCGTCGTCCCCAACGAAGCAGTCTGCCTTGCCGGCACGACTTCCATTCCCGTCACCGATCCCGACGGGATCGGCGTCGATCCGGGTGAGGTTGATATAATCGCTACCCAGGCGCAGGAGATGATTCCCGATTTCGGCGCCACCCGGCTCATCAGGACTTACGCGGGAGTCCGGCCCTTATTACAGTCTGACGGTGAGAACGGCAGGTCCATATCCCGGGGGTTCCGGATTATAGACCACCGAGACGGGTTGTTCAGCATCGTGGGAGGCAAGCTCACCACCTATCGGCTTATGGCGGAAAAGATGACAGACACCGTCATGACTGTTTTCGGTCTGAAGAGAATATGCCGAACGGCGGAGATTCCTCTTGAGGGACAGGAGGAACTGAGCGGGTATCCTCTTTCGAAACGGCTGAGGACTCTGGAAGACATCGTGTGCGAATGCGAACTGGTGACGGCCGATGCCGTAAAGCGGGTGGCCGGTCAGGTCGGAACCCGGCATCTCGGAGACATACAGCACCGGACGCGTCTGGGGATGGGTCCCTGTCAGGGAGGATTCTGCACCTACCGGGCACTGGGGATCATGCAGGAAAAGGGAGAGATGACCCCTGAAGAATCGATGGCCATGCTCAGAGAATTCCTCCAGAGAAGGTTCAAGGGAATCAAGCCCGCTCTCTGGGGCGATCAACTCCGCGAAGAACAACTGATAGAGAGCATCTACCTGGGCATCCTGAACATGGAGCAGGAACAATGAACGCCACGTACGATGTCGTGATCATAGGCGGAGGCATATCGGGGATGATGGCGGCAATCACGCTGGCGGGACGGGGGGAAAAAGTCGCAGTCGTTTCAAAGGGTGATCCTGTCTGCTGTTTTTCCACCGGGTGTGTCGATGTGCTCGCGGACGGAGAGAATCCCCTGAAAGGAATCAGCTCTTTGCCGGAATCTCACCCCTATCACCTCGTGGGCGAGAAGGACATCGTGGAGTCGCTGGAATTGTTCAGAGGGATCATGTCCGAGGAGGGAGTGCCCTACGTGGGAGATGTTCATGTCAACAGAAGAGTGCTGACCTCGCTGGGCAGGTCCAAGGTGACCTGTCTTGTGCCCCTGACGATGGAATACAGCGACGTCGATCCCCGTGAATCGTTTCATATCCTCTCCTTTCACAAGATGAAGGACTTCTATCCCCAGTACATTACATCGCGCTACGAAAAGGCGGCGTATTCAACCTTTAACGCAGGCGTCACCACCACGGCGGGGATTGCCGAATGTTTCGAAGACGGCGGGTTTCTCGACACATTCGCGGCGTGGGTGCGCGGACTTGCCATACAAGAAGAACGGATCGCCGTCCCGGCCGTTCTGGGAAGGGGCAGCTGCGGTGCGGTGTACCATCGGATAGGCGCCGAATGCGGCAGAGCAATATTTGAGATTCCCACACTTCCTCCCTCTATGCCGGGGCTTCGGCTGTTTGGCGGCCTGAAAAACGCCCTCCTCCGGCGGAAGGGAGACTTGTACTGGGGACGGGACATATATAGCGTGGAAAAGCTGGGCCATCAGATCGAGGCCGTCACCCTCACGGGTCCGGGGAGGAGCACGCGCGTGGAGGGGAAAGCCTTTATCCTTGCCACCGGATCATTTGTCAGTGGCGGCCTCCAGGCATCGAGAGATGCCGTGCTGGAGACCGTATTCAATCTGCCGGCTTATCTCCCCGGTGCACGGGATGTCTGGTTCCAGGATGATTTCTTTGCCGTCGGGCATGAGATAGAGAAGGCAGGGATACAGGTGGACGCATCGTTCAGGCCGCTCGGTACGGAGATTGAAAATCTGTTCGTGTGCGGCAGCATCCTGGCCTTTTCGGAGGTGATGAAATACCGGTGTGGCCACGGCATGGCCATTGCCACGGGAGTGGCGGCCGCGAAGGCGTGTATGGGGGCGTACAGTGGCGTTTGATTTTCAGCATTGCATTCGATGCACCATCTGTGTGGCGAACTGCCCCGTATTCAAAGTGGATCCGGCCTTCCCCGGCCCCAAGCAGGCCGGTCCCGACGCCGAGCGGTTCCGTTCTGATGACGACCCCTCCATTGACCGCTGGATACGCCTGTGCAGTCAGTGTAAACGATGTGATGTGGCCTGCCCGTACGGGGTGAATCCCGCTGAAATCATCCTCAGAGAACAAACGCGATACGGCCAGCGGCATTTCAGGCCTTTTGCCCAGAGGCTCTTTGCCCATACCTATTGGGTGGGAATCATCAACTCACTTTTCGCTCCCGTCGTCAATATGTTGACCCAGAGAACATTCGTCAGGAAGGTTTTGTCGCTGTTCGGAATCTCGACCGCTACCCCCTTCCCTCGCTATTATTTTCATACCATGGGCATGAGCTGGAGATGGAAAGGAAGCCGGAAGAGTCGCAAGAAGGCCGTTTTTTTCTATGGTTGCTTTATCAACTACAATCGCCCCGATATCGGCCGGGGGGTGCGTGACCTCCTCGCATCGCTCGGTGTCCGGGTTGTTATCCCCCGGCAGGTCTGCTGCGGTCTCCCCGCCCTGGGCAATGGAGACCTGGAGACCGCCAGAACGTTTGCACGGAAGAATGCCCGCATCCTCGCCTCGTATATCGACAAGGGCTTCGATGTGATCTATACGTGTACCTCCTGTGGTCTTTCTCTCACGCGGGACTACCCGGGTATCCTTGATATTACTGACGGAAAAAAGGTGGCGGAAAACAGCTATAATCTCCACGAATATATCCTGAAACTCATGGACGAGGAGTATATCAGGCCGGACTTCGATCCACTGCGCCGACGGGTGGCGTATCACATCCCCTGCCACTTGCGGGCCCTGGGGATCGGATACCCCGCCGCCCGTCTTTTCGAAAAGATCCCCGGCCTTGAGGTGCATATCCTTGAGGACAACTGTTGCGGCCTTGCCGGGAGCTACGGATTCAAAAAGCGCAATGAACATACCTCGATGAAACTGGGAACCGACGCGGCGCGGGCGATCAAGGCCGTCGATCCCGACATCTTGGTGACGGACTGCGGGGCGTGCAAGATGCAACTGGGATATTGTTCCGGCATCCCCGTTTGCGATCCCTCGGAGATACTCAGAGAATCCCTGAAAGTCACGGATGCCGGCATCTGACGCCCCGGTGGTTTAAAAACATTGACATCCCGCGAGTGAACTTTTAGAATCTGTGAACTCATCAGGCACAATAACGGGACAGGTGTCATGCACCCCTGCCGGACGCACTATCAAATCCATCAGAAAAGGAGTATCGGATATGTCGTACACGTATGTTTTGCTGGAGAAGGAAGAAGGTATCGGCGTTCTTACCATCAATCGTCCTGAAGCCCTGAACGCCCTGGATGTGAATGTCCTGGAGGATCTCAGGCGGGCGATCGGCGATATCGCCGGCGATGATGAAATCCAGGTGTTGATCATCACCGGGGCGGGAGAAAAATCCTTTGTCGCCGGGGCGGATATCAAGTTCATGCAGCCCCTCACCCCCGTGGAAGGAAGGGCGTTCGGCATGGTGGGCCAGCGGGTCTTCAGGGAGATTGAAAAACTGGAAAAGCCGGTCATTGCGGCCGTTAACGGCTTCTGTCTGGGTGGCGGATGCGAGCTTGCCATGGCGGCCGATATCAGACTTGCTTCGGAAAAAGCCAAATTCGGACAGCCCGAAGTGGGGCTCGGGATCACGCCCGGACACGGTGGAACACAGCGCCTCCCCCGGTTGGTCGGCGAGGGAAGGGCAATGGAACTCTGTCTGACAGGAGGCATGATAGACGCTCAGGAAGCATATCGTATCGGGCTTGTCAACCGTGTGCATCCAGCCGAGGAATTGATGAATGCGGCCAGGGAGATGGCCCGACGCATCGCGAAAAATGCCCCCGTAGCCGTCAGAAACTCAAAGGTGGCGATCAACCGGGGGATGCAGGTCGATATCGACACAGCAATGGCGATAGAGTCCGATCTTTTTGGTCTCTGTTTCTCAACCGCGGATCAGAAAGAAGGAATGGACGCCTTTGTCAATAAAAGGAAGGCTGCTTTCCAGGGAAAGTAGGGGCAGGATCGTAATACAGATCTCTCGCGTCACAACGAAAAAGCCGGACCTGCTGTTGGGAGAATCGCCCTATCCGTCTTTTCTCCCCCAGTCGTAGGGGATGTCGTTGTCATGGGGATGGACGCGGAACTCGTCAGGCTGGGCATAGTCGTACACTTCCGTGGGAGTATTGATAACAATGGCCTCGTCCGGCGAAACGCATTTGAATCCGTGATAGACATATCGGGGGATGTGCACGAGGATCGGGTTGTGCTCACCGGCGAAAAATTCGTTCACCTCCCGGTACGTGGGAGAGTCCTCTCGCCCGTCATACAGGACGATTTTCATGGTCCCTTTTACCACAGCCATGTTGTCGTCCTGTTTTTTGTGGTAGTGCCACCCTTTGACCACGCCCGGGTAAGCGGTTGTCATGTAGACCTGACCGAATCCGGAAAACAGTTCATCATCGCGGCGGAATATCTCCATCAACCGACCGCGCTCATCGGGAATGACCCTCAGCTTTTTGATCGTTACACCCTCTATCATGCCCTCCTCCTTATACCGTGTTCGCTCCGGTCTTGGCGACCATGTTTCCGGCGTACTGGAGGGAGTCAAAGGTTCCCGCGTCAGTCCACCATCCGTCCAGGATATCGTGCGTAATGGCCCCCTTGCCGATATAGTAGTTGTTCACGTCGGTTATTTCCAATTCTCCCCGCGCGGAGGGTTTCAGGGTCCTGATGAAATCGAAGACCGTGTTGTCGTACATGTAGATACCGATAACGGCGTACGAGGAGGCCGGTTCTGCGGGCTTTTCATCGATTCTGACGATCCTGCCGTTCTCGAAGGTCGGGACGCCGAAGCGCTGGGGGTCGTGGACCTCCTTGAGGAGCACCTTGGCTCCCTCTTCCTGTTCTTTGAAGTCTCTGACCGCCCGTATGATGTTTTTTTCGATAATGTTGTCGCCGAGGATAACGACGATCTTGTCCCTGTCCGCGAAGAACTCCGCCAGGCTCAGGGCGGCGGCTATCCCCCCCTCCCCCTCCTGGTAGGTGTAGTTCAGGTGCCTGAGGCCGAACTCCTTGCCGTTTCCCAGCAGTTTCAGGAAATCGCCCGCGCTGTTCCCCCCCGTTACGATC
>CAZAST010000123.1:5701-6954 GCA_964487805.1 uncultured Syntrophaceae bacterium | reverse complement strand
CCTGTGCCTGCTGTTTTTTCCCATAGATATTCGCCATCACGCATTGGTTTACCATAAGCTGCGTCGAGATCTAGCACTCCTGGAGCATTCTTCGCCAGATAGTATTTCATTAGAAGCGCGCACGAAAAATACGAAATAAAAGCAATTACTCCAAGAAATATCGCGCTCCACCAAAACTCCAAATTGAATGTCCTCTTAAAAAGAGATGCGGCCATCAGAGATAAGACCGTTAGAATTGAAAAATTAAAGATGGTGTTAAGAATTTTCATCTGCGCCTAACATTTACATATCAGGCAATTTTGCCTGATATCCCAATATTGAACTGACAAACAGGCAAATGTGCTTGTTTTCAATATTCAATATAGTATACTTTTTTTCGATGATGGAAAAACGATAAAGCAGGAAGAATGCTATGTCAAGAAAGATCCGGGATGATATGCGCGATGTTATGCGGCGGAGATACTATTCGACTCGCACGGAGCGAAACTACTGCGATTGAATAAAGCGTTTTATCCTTCATTGTAATATGAAGTCGCGAGATTTTTTGAAACGAGCGGCACTATGGGGCTCCTGATCCCGAACCGAGGCTTGTATGTTTTGGGACAATAAGAGAAACGCCCTGTCTGTAAGGCGGGGCACCCGAACAGTTTTTGAAAAAGGCAGAACAATCATTTGAAAGAATTATCATCGAATTTCGATATATTGAAAAAGAAATTTCCGGGGTATGAGGACCGCCCCCAGCAGCGCGAGATGGCGGAAGGGGTCCTGGACACCCTCCTGGAAAGAAAGACCCTGCTCATCGAGGCGGGGACGGGGGTCGGGAAATCCTTCGCCTACCTCATCCCCGCGATCCTTTCCCGCGAGAAGACCACCATTTCCACTTCGTCCCTGGCCCTCCAGGACCAACTCGTCACCAAGGACCTTGTCTTTCTGAAAAAGATTCTGCCGCTGGACTTTTCATTCGGGGTCCTCAAGGGGAAGAACAACTACGTCTGCCTCAAGAGGGAACAGGAGTACCGGGGGAGCGGAAAGTGGTACCTGCGCTTCCGCAAATGGCTCTCGGGGACGAAGACGGGGGAGCGGAGCGATATTCCCTTCACGCCGCCCTTCTGGGGGGAGGTCTGCGGCGATTCCCGGGACTGCGGGGGCCGCGCGTGCCCCTTTTACGGCCGCTGCTTTTACTACCACCACTACCGGCGGCTCCACGCCGTCGACATCCTCGTCGTCAACCACCACCTCCTGACATACGATCT
>CAZAST010000123.1:0-5601 GCA_964487805.1 uncultured Syntrophaceae bacterium | reverse complement strand
ACGTCAGCGGCGCTGGAAAAACGCAGACAGGCCGCGACGGATGAGGAACTGCGCGACAGGATGGAGACGACCATCGGATACATCGGGTCCTTTGCGGCTGACATGGATGACTTCATCGATCAGGGGGATGACGATAAGGTCTATTATGCCGATTCAGGGGAAGGAAGGCTGGAGTTGAAGAGCAGCCTCGTCGAGGCGGGGGACGCCTTCGAAGGGCTCTTGCGCGGGTACAAAGGCGTCGTCATGACTTCCGCCACGCTGGCATCGGGAGGAACCTTCGCCTTCCTGAAACAACGGTTGAAGATCGGAGATTGCGAAGAGAAGATTATCGGCTCCCCCTTCGATTACCCGCGGCAGGCCCTCCTCTACATCGACCGTGATCTGCCGAGACCGGGCAATGAGGGCAATGGCCTGTTCCAGGAGGAGGCCCTCCCGGTGATCGAGCGGCTGATCGAGGCGTCACGGGGGAGGGCGCTGGTTCTCTTTACCTCCTATCGCCACCTTGCCTTTGTCGCCGAGCGGATAAGCATACCCTATCCCTTCAAATGCCAGGGGGAGATGCCGCCCGGAAAACTCGTCACGTGGTTCCGGGAGACCCCCGATTCGGTCCTCCTCGCCACGGCCACCTTCTGGCAGGGTATCGACATCAAAGGAGACGGTCTCAGCATGGTTGTCATCGCCCGGCTTCCCTTCACCTCGCCGGGGGACCCGGTCTACCAGGAGCGGTGCACCCGGCTGGGGGACCGGTGGTTTTACGATCTCGCCCTCCCCCACGCCACCCTCTCGCTGCGCCAGGGGTTCGGCCGGCTTATCAGGGGACAGGACGAGCGGGGTGTGGTCGCCATCCTGGACACGCGGCTCGTGAAAAACGCATACGGCCGGTATATCCTTTCGTCGCTGCCGTCGGCACGTATCACCCACGCGATTGAGGATGTGGAGGCCTTTTTCGGCGGGGCGCCGGCACGGAAGACAGCGCGGTATGAACCGCGTATGGAATCTCAGAAGGAAAGGGGATGAACGATGTTCGATTATCTGCTGACGGAAGAACAGATCAAGATACGGGACGAGGCGCGCGACCTGGTCAAGTGGGTCCCCCGCCGGATGATCCTCGACATGGACAAGGACGTGATCACGTTTCCGAAGGAGTTTCTCCGGGAGGCTGCGCGCCGGAACCTGCTGGGGTGCCGCTACCCGAAGGAGTGGGGCGGGAGGGAGATGGACTGGGTGACGACCTGCACCATCCTGGAGGAAATCGGAACCCTCGGGTATGAGTTCGCCTGCGTCTTCGGCGTGGGGGCGGAGCTGGTCTGCGACGCCATCATCCGGCACGGCACGGACGAGCAGAAGGAAAAGTACGTCAAGCCCCTTCTCAGGGGGGATATCTTCGCCGCGGAATGCCTGACCGAACCCCGGGGCGGCTCCGATTTCTTCGGCGCCACCACCGTCGCCGAGGACAAAGGAGACTATTTTCTCGTGAACGGGCAGAAGCGGTTCATCGTCGGCGGGGAGGGGGCGGACTTCTTCCTCCTCTACGCGCGGACCGACCCGGACGCCGCGACGCCCCAGCAGGCGCTGTCGGCCCTGATCGTGGACCGCGGGCCCGGGGTGGAGACGAAGTACCAGTACGGTCTCATGGGGTGCCGGGGCGGCGGAACCGCGCGCCTCATCTTCAAGGACGTGAAGGTGCCGAAAGAAAACGTGGTGGGGAAGATCCACGGGGCCTATGATGTCTTTAACACCATGATGATCCCGGAGCGGCTCGGGACCGCGGTGATGACCATCGGGGCGGCCCGCCCCGCCGTGGATATCGCCACCAGCTACACCTCACGCCGGAAGGCCTTCGGGCAGGTGATCGCCCAGTTCGAGGGGGTAAGTTTCCAGATCGCCGAGGCGGTCATGCTCCTCGACGCGGCCCGGGCGATGGGGTACGCCACGGCGCGGGCCGTTGACGCAGGGATCGACATGCGCCGCATCCGCCGAATGGTCTCCGAATCGAAGAAGTTCATCACCGAGTCATGCCAGAAGGCCGTCCACAACGCCATGCAGGTCGTCGGGGGGATCGGCTACACCACCATATTCCCCATCGAGCGCATCTTCCGCGACGTGCGCCTCTCCTCCATATGGACCGGGACCAGCGAGGTGATGTCGATGATCGTGGCCCACGAGTGGTACCGGGAATTCCTCATGGAAAAGAAGAGCCGTCTCACCCGCGATTTCGAGGCCGATGCCGAGGAGGCCGACGCCGAGGACGAAAAGATATACGAATAGCCTTCTCACCTGACCAGCGACGCGACGACCTCGATGTGCTGTGTCTGGGGGAACATGTCAAGAGGCTGGAGCGTATCAAGGGAAAATCCCGCGTCGATCAGGAGCCGGATATCGCGCGCCTGGGTGGCGGGGTTGCACGACACGTAGACGATCCGCTCCGGCCGTAGCCGGTTGATCGCCGCCAGGGTCCCGGCGGTGCACCCGACCCGCGGCGGGTCGATAAGAACGGTATCGAACCGGGCTCCTTCATTCGCCAGCCGGGTCAGGACGGCCTCCACGTCACCTCGATGAAAACGGGCGTTGGTGATCCCAAGATTTTCCGCGTTGCGCGCCGCGCACCGGACGGCGGCGCCGCTGATCTCCACGCCGACCACCTCGCCCACATGGGGGGCGACAAAGAGGGAGAAGAGGCCGCAGCCGCAACAGGCGTCCAGGACCCGCCCGGACTCCTCCGGGCCGCACATCTCGACGACCCGTTCCACCAGCGTCTCCGTCAGAGAGAGGTTCCCCTGAAAGAAACCGCCGCCGGGGACGGTCAGTTCGGCCGTTCCGATCTTCCGGGTCACATACGCGCCCGAGGGATCGGGAACCCCGGACCAGAGAACGTAGCGCCGACGGCCGGAGGGGGTCTTTCCCGAGGCGAGTCGTTGCCGGAGCTTCGCGAGCCCGGTGTTGATCGATTCGTCGACGATGGCACACCGGTCGATTTCGACAAGGGCACCCCCTGAACTGTCCATGAAACCGAGGTGAAAGCCGCCGGGTGCCGGAAAACCGTGAAACTCGGCTTTTCCCCGGTAGTTGAAGGGCATGGGCGAAGGAATAATAGTCCCCACCGGGGGGGCGGTGATCTTTCCAATCCTCTCGAATGTCTCCGCCACCTGCCCCTCCTTGATCCGGAGCTGGGCCTCGTATGAGAGGTGCTGGTACTGGCACCCCCCGCACCGTGAGAAGTACGGGCATTCGGGTTCGACGCGGTCGGGAGAGGGAGACAGTATCCGGGCGGTCTCACCGATGAGGTAGCGTTTCTTCGCCTTCACGATCCGCGCCTCCACCACGTCCCCGGGAGCGGTAAAGGGAACGAAGACAACCAGAGGGCCGACGCGGCCCACACCGCTCCCCCCGAAGGCCACCGACTCAATCGGTATCTCGACGATCTCTCCCGCGCGCAGTTCCTGATCCATGATGCCCCGTTATACCCCGCCGGGGACGGCCGGGCAAGGGGAAAGGAGCCTGGTTTTTCCTTTACAATCAGGGGGAATATTGCTATTTCCTGTCCTCGGCTCCGCTTGCCGACACGCATGCCCATGGAAAACAGCAACATACACCGCATACAGACAGACGACCGGGAGATCATCCTCATCGGAACGGCGCACGTCTCCCGGGACAGCGCGGAGCTGGTGGAGAAGGTAATCGAGGAGGAGCGGCCGGACACCGTGTGCGTGGAGCTCTGCCAGTCCCGGTACGACGCGATCATGCAGAAGACCGACTGGGAGGAGATGGATATCCTGAAGATTATCCGCCAGAAGCGCACCTCCCTCCTCCTGTCGCAGCTCATCATGGCCTCCTTTCAGAAAAAGCTCGCGGAGCGGTTCAAGATCAACCCCGGCGAGGAGATGATCCGCGCGGTCAGAAAGGCCGACGAGATCGGGGCGCGGGTCGTCCTTGCCGACCGCGACATCCGCACCACGCTCAAGAGGACGTGGCGGACGATGAAATTTTTCAGGAAGCTGCGCTTCATCTACGAGTTGATCACCTCCATCTTCATCGACGAAGAGATCAGCGAGGAGGATATAGAAAAACTGAAAGAACGCGACGCCCTGGAACTGGCCCTCCAGACTTTCGGGAAGGAGCTGCCGGAGATCAAGGCCACGCTGATCGACGAGCGGGACCGGTATCTGGCCCGCCGGATCGATGATGCGCCGGGGGAAAAGATCGTGGCGGTCGTGGGGGCCGGGCACGTCCCGGGGATTCGGGAGAACCTCGGCAGAGACATCGATCTGGCCGAACTCGACGAGGTCCCCCCGCGGGGCATCGCAGGGCGGTATATGGGGTGGGGGATTTCCTTCGCCGTCATCGGGCTTATCGTCGCGGGGTTTTTCCACTCGGGGAGCGAAGCGAGCCTGAATATGATCAAGTGGTGGATCCTGGTCAACGGCGTCCTCGCGGGGCTGGGGGCCCTGGCGGTCCTGGCCCATCCGCTGACGATCCTCGCCTCGGTTGTCGCCGCGCCCCTGACGTCGATCAATCCCATGATCGCCGCCGGCTGGGTCGCGGGCCTCACGGAGGCCGCCCTGAAGAAACCGCAGGTGAAAGATTTCATGGACCTGAAGGCCGACATCGCCTCGGTCAGGGGGTTCTGGCACAACAAGATCACCCGCATCCTGCTCCTCATAGTCTTTGTGAATATCGGCAGTTCCATCGGGACGTTCCTTGCCATCCCTCTCATGATGCGGTTTCTGAACTAGAGACGAAAGGATATTCATGGACCGTTCGGACAAACAATCGATACTCTGCCCCAACTGCAGGAGGCTCATCAATCGCGACGAACCGGTCTGCCCCTATTGCGGGCTTTCGCGCCCCGGTTCGGGGTGGAAGCGGATTCTCCCCTCGAACCTCCTCCAATCACCCTACGATATGATCAGAATCATCATCTACGTGAATGTGGCGTTCTATATCTTCTCTCTCCTCCTGAATCCGCGGGGGCTGGGGCTGTCAGCCAACCCCCTTGCCTTCCTGTCCCCCTCCAATCACAGTCTTCTCCTCCTGGGGGCCACGGGGACTCTGCCGGTAGACAGACTCCACGGCTGGTGGACACTTGTCTCCGCCTCCTATCTCCACGGGGGGCTTCTCCATATCGTTTTCAACATGCTGGCAATGCGGCAACTGGGGGTTTTTGTCCTGAATGAATACGGTCTTTACCGCTTTTTCACCATATACACCCTCACCGGGATCGCGGGGTTCTATCTTTCCTATCTCGCCGGTGTCCCCCTGACCATCGGAGCATCCGCCAGCGTCTGCGGCCTTATCGGGGCGACGCTCTACTACGGGAAAAGCAGGGGGGGCATCTACGGGCAGGCGATCTACCGGCAGGTGATGGGGTGGGTCATTGGGCTTGCCCTGTTCGGATTCATGATCCCCGGGATCAACAACTGGGCGCACGGGGGCGGGATCGCCTCGGGGATTCTGGTGGGATTTCTCATGGGATACCGGGAGAAACGCCCGGAGAATTTTCTCCACCGCGTGATCGCGACAGGCTGCATCGTGCTCACCATCGGGATTCTCCTGTGGGCCGTCCTGCAGGCTCTGTACCATTCGTTCGCGTGACAGGCGAGG
>CAZAST010000122.1:0-6970 GCA_964487805.1 uncultured Syntrophaceae bacterium | reverse complement strand
GATTCATGGATCGGCAGGAGATGTTCGATCAGTTGAACACGCGGATACACCAGTTCGCCAAGCGCCAGATGACGTGGTTCAGACGGATGGAACGGCGTGGAGTGCCCATCAACTGGATTGACGGCGCCGATTACGACGCCCTCAAAGCGCTGGTCGAGGAGCAGGTGGGACGATGATTCCCGAAGGCATTCGTCAGTATCTGGTCGGCTATGCAGTGAGCGGCCCATGGCGCATCGTCGCAGATTCCAGCGAGGGGATCGAAAGCGTTGTTGTGATCCCCGCCCTCGCCGAATCGGACCATCTCTTCGCGACCCTTGCCAGCCTCGCCGGGAATCCCCGGAGCGAGCTTGCGCGCGCCCTTGTCGTCTGTGTCATCAATAACGGCGGAAAGGACACGGCGCCGCAGGACGACCGTGCCGACAACTTAAAGACGCTGAGGATACTCCGGTGGCTCAGAGGGGCGGGAGAAGAAGACATCCATGACGCACGCATGCTCGCTCTGCTCGAGAGGATCAGGCAGAGCGGCCTGCGGATCGGGTATGTGGACGCCGCGTCGCCGGGGCTCGAACTGCCTGATAAAGATGCCGGTGTGGGGATGGCGCGGAAGATCGGGATGGACCTCGCCCTGGGCGTGTTCGACTACGAGAGGCGCGGTCCCCATCTGATCTTTTCCCTGGATGCCGATACCCTGGTGGAGGGCGATTACCTCGCGGCCGTGCGAAGCGCCTTTGCCCGAAACAGATACGCCGCGGCGGTGATTAGCTACGCGCACCAGACGGCGGCCGGCCCTAATGAACAGGCCGCCATCTGCTGTTACGAGCTGTTTCTCCGCTATTACGTCCTCGGCCTCCGATACGCCGGATCGCCCTACGCGTTTCATTCCATCGGTTCCACCATGGTCTGCACCGCCGGTGCCTACGCGCAGGTGAGGGGGATGAACAGGCGGAAGGCGGGGGAAGACTTCTATTTTCTCGACAAACTTGCCAAGACCGGGACCGTGGGGAATATCTCCGCCACGACCGTCCGCCCCTCGTCGCGGGCGTCGCGGCGCGTTCCGTTCGGCACGGGGAAGCGCGTTGTCCGCTTTACCGGGGGGATGGAGAACGAATACACGCTCTACAACCCCCGATCGTTTCTTATCCTCAAACAGTGGCTCGACGGAATGGCATCCTGCCGGGATACCGATCCTGAAGCGATATTGGCGCGCAGCGCTCGGATTGAGCCCTCCCTTGACGCATTTCTTCGGAGATATCGTTTCAACGAGATATGGCCCCGCCTGGTGCGAAACAGCGGAGATGAGGAGCACCTTCGCGATCATTTTTCCCGCTGGTTCGACGGATTCAAGACCTTCAAACTGATCCGCCACCTGGCGAACACCGGTTTCCCTCCCGTTCATATGTTCACGGCCTTGGAAACGCTCGCCGAGATGATGGAGGATCGGCTTCCCGTTACTGTCACGCCCGGCTCCGTCCCGCCGCTCCGGGAGCAGATGGAGATCCTTGAGCACCTTCGCTCCTACGATCGGGTCGGTCATGACGGCGCCGTCGTGACCGCTGCCGAAAAGGGAACACGGAAAAAATAAAGGGCATGTATTCTCAAATAGATGAATATTTCTGTTAATGTGATACATAAATAAAATGGTGCAAACTGACATGAAATCGACTGGCCATGCATATACGAATCATCTTATTCACGAACGCAGCCCCTATCTGCTGCAGCATGCCCACAATCCCGTCAACTGGTATCCCTGGGGAAACGAACCGCTGGAAAGGGCCCGAAAGGAAGAGAAACTCATCATTGTGAGCATCGGGTACGCGGCCTGCCACTGGTGCCACGTCATGGAGCACGAAAGTTTCGCCGACGAACAGGTGGCGCAGTTCATGAACGATCATTTCGTGGCCATCAAGGTTGACAGAGAGGAGCGCCCCGACATTGACCGGATCTATATGCATGCCGTTCAGCTAATCTCGGGCACGGGGGGCTGGCCTCTCAACTGCGTGGCCCTGCCCGACGGCCGCCCCCTCTATGGCGGCACCTACTTCCCCCGGGCGCAGTGGGTCAATATGCTCTCCCGAGTTTTACAGTTCGTGAAAGAAAATCCGGGCAAGGCGGAGGAGCATGCCGATGAGCTCACCCGTGGGGTGCGGTCCGGAGAACTCATGTTCGGGGCCGTTGAAAAGGCCGCATATACTGTCAATGATTTGAGACGTATTGTCGCCCCGTGGAAGGATGATATCGACTTTACGTACGGCGGTCACAAGAGAGCGCCCAAATTTCCGCTTCCCGCGGGCTGGCAGTTCCTGCTCCACTACCATCACCTGACGGGGGACGCGGATGCCCTGAAGGCCGTTACGACAACACTGGACCGGATGGCTGACGGCGGAATCTACGACCAGATCGGGGGCGGGTTCGCGCGATATTCCACCTATTTGTACTGGAAGGTGCCTCATTTTGAAAAGATGCTCTATGACAACGCCCAGCTTGTCAGTCTCTATGCCGCCGCGTACCAGCAGACCGGAGATTCCCGCTACCGGCGCGTTGTTACGGAAACGATGGGTTTCATACAGAGAGAACTCTCCTCCCCGGAAGGAGGATTCTATTCTTCCTTTGACGCCGACAGCGAGGGGGAGGAAGGCAAATTTTATGTGTGGACACGGGACGAACTGGAGCGGGCGCTGGGGGAAGAGGCGGATCTGATCGGTGATTACTTCAGCGTGACGGAACAGGGAAACTGGGAAAAAGGGAAAAACATTCTGTTTAGATCCGCATCGGATAAAGAGATAGCCGACCGATACGGCCTCACCGAGGACGAACTGGCGCGGCGCGTTCGGGAGGCGAAGGCGTTGCTGCTCAGGAAACGGGCGGAGCGCATGGGGCCTGGGCTCGATGACAAGATTCTCACCGCGTGGAACGCCCTCATGCTCAAGGCCTGCGCCGACGCCTACCGGGTCTTCGATGTCGCACATTACCGGGACATGGCCGTGAAGAATGCCACATTCATTAACCGGGAAATGAAGGCCCCCGACGGCAGACTGAGCAGAAGTTTCAAAAACGGAGCTGCATCGATCAACGCCTTCCTGGATGATTATGCCTTTGTCATCTCCGCCTTTATCGCCCTGTATCAGGCCACATTCGACGAACGGTGGCTCCACGACGCCCGGCAGCTGGCGGACTATGTCCTCGACCATTTTTATGATGAAATGACCGGGATGTTCTTCTACACCTCCGATATCGACCCGGCCCTGATCGCGCGCACGATGGAACTCACCGACAATGTCATTCCCGCTTCCAACTCGGAGATGGCGAAGAATCTGTATCTGCTGGGCCACTATTTTGCCGATGACAGATATATCCGCACATCTAAAAGGATGCTGGCCGCCATGGGGCAAAACCCTTTCACCGGCGGCGCCTATTACGCGAACTGGGATATTCTTATGGCTTGGATTGCGGGAGGACTCTGCGAAGTGGCCATCCTTGGCGAAGAAGCCGAGACCCGGCGCCGGGAGCTTGACGCCCACTATCTGCCCCAGGTGCTGATCTCGGGTGGAACGGGCGAAGGAACACTGCCCCTTCTCGAACATAAACCGGCAGAGGGAAGCGCCACAATCTATGTCTGCCGGGACAGGGTGTGCCGGCAGCCTGAAACAACGGTGGGGGAGGCGCTCAAACATATCCTGCGTTCCTGACTGCCGATTTTCGGAGCCAGGCCGTTATGATCGACAATGCATTCCATCCCCGATACGGTTGTTTTTACTATATTTTATTCCCCTTGAAGGGATTATCCCATTGACACGGGGACCTCTTTTCCCTATAGTCCCCTCACGAAATGGGTCCTGTAGTCAGCCACGCCTCGATACTTCACCGACCGCGGAAGTTTCGACCCCGCTGTTCAGCCCCCGAAAAAACAGATTGATGGAGTCGCTATGCCGGATTTCAGTTTGTGTAACCGTATCATTAAGAATATGTCGCAGGTGATCGTGGGCAAGCAGTCCGCCATGGAACTGCTTCTCGTGGGCCTTCTGGCGGATGGGCACGTGCTGCTGGAGGATGTGCCCGGTCTGGGGAAAACGCTGATCGCCAAGTCCCTCGCCCGGAGCATCGGAGGGGTCTTCAAGCGGGTGCAGTTTACGCCGGATCTGCTCCCCTCGGATATTACCGGATTCAACGTCTACAGCCAGAAGAACGGGAGTTTTTCCTTCCAGCCCGGGCCGGTCATGACCAACATCCTCCTCGCCGACGAGATCAACCGCACGATTCCGCGCACCCAGTCCAGCCTTCTCGAAAGCATGGAGGAGCGGCAGGTCACCGTGGACAGCCAGACGTTGCAGCTTCCCCGTCCTTTTTTTGTGATCGCTACCCAGAATCCCATCGAACTGGAGGGGACGTTTCCCCTGCCCGAAGCGCAACTCGACCGGTTTCTTCTCAAGATACACCTGGGGTATCCGGACAGGGAGGAGGAGATCTTCATGCTCGAGCGATTCCAGGAACAGGATCCTCTGACGGCTCTGGAAGCGGTGGCGCAACCGGAAGAAGTGACCCGGCTCCAGCAGGCCAGGAAGGCGATTCATATCTCCCGTCCGGTGCGGGAATATATCGCCGACATTACGGGAGCCACCCGCACCCACAAAGCCCTGCGGTTCGGTACCAGCCCGCGGGGTTCCCTCGGCCTCATGCGCGCGGGTCAGGCACTCGCCGTTCTCAGAGGGCGCGACTACGTGCTCCCCGACGACATCAAGTATCTCGGTGCCCCCGTTCTGGCCCACCGGCTGATTCTGCGGGACGAGGAGCGGCTGCGCGGCCGCCTCGCGGAACACATTCTGGAAGAAGTCATCGGGCAGGTGCCAGTACCCGCTCCCACAGACTGAGGAGCCGGCGTTTCATGCAAGATCAGAACAGCAGAGAAGCAAGCCTGTTCGTTGTGCCGCTGGTGCAACTGATGGTGGGCGTTCTCCTCTTTGCCGCTCTTCTGCACGACCAGAAGACCCTCATCATCGCGTCCGTTCTCATCCTGGGCCTGATGATTCTCGCAAAAATCTGGAGCGGTCTGAGTTCCTCCGGCGTGACCTGCCTGTCCACGGTGGATAAGGACAGGCTCTTTCCCGGTGAAACCTGCACGCTGGAGATCAGGGCCGAAAACGCGAAGTTCCTTCCGGTCTGGCTTCAGGCCGACCCCGCTTTCCCGGGTAGTCTGACATCCTCCGCCGAAAGTGAGGAATCGGTCAGACAGAGCGGTCTCCTGGGATATCAGGGAGTCAATTTCCGGTGGACATTGGCCGCCCGGAAACGGGGCGTTTACCGGGTGGGGCCGCCCCGCGTGCGGGTCGGGGATTACTTCGGATTTTTCCCCCGGGAGAAGGGGGAGGACCGGGCGCTCGATGTGATCGTGTATCCCCGGTTGATTCCATTGAAGCATATCCCCCTGCCGCGCCGGGATTTCTTCGGCGTACCCGGAACGGAAAGCCCGGTGCAGGATCCGGTCTATATCCTTGGAACGCGGGACTACCAGCACGATCAGCCCGCGCGGCATATCCACTGGAAGGCCAGCGCCCGCCATAACCGGCTGCAGGAAAAAATCTTCGAACCCACCGTGCAGGAAAAGGTTCTCCTTGTCCTCGAGGTCGATCAGTTTGAGAAGGAGGGCGCTTCCGACGCATTTGAAGACACACTGGAGGTGATTGCCTCCCTCGCCGTTCAACTCGATCAAAAGGGGTACGCCGTGGGTCTGGCCACAAACGGGGCGCTGACCGGGGGAGGATCCTCCCTGGTGTCGGTCGCCGCGGCGCCTCTGCATCTTTCATCCATCCTCGAGATACTGGCCCGGGTGCGGAAGGAGAAACGGGCCGATCTCATCGACATGCTGCGCGCGGGTCTGTCATTGACCTGGGGGGTGAGCTGTATCCATTTCTCCTGCGGCCGGAATGTCTCCACCCGGATGGCGGAGGAGTACTTCACCTCCCGGAGGGCCTCGCCTCTCTTCGTCATGTGCCGCCCTCCAGCCGAAGAATTGCACGGCGAGCATCGTATCCGAAGCAGAACGTACACGCTGGATGATTTTCTTGTCGAACGCGGGGAAGATATATGAAAAGGTCAAACGATACCCTTCTCCTGACCATCCACGGGGGCATGGAATTTACCTGGCGGTATGCCTGGGCCGGGTTTGCCATGTTCGGCATGACCGGCCGCCCGGTTCCCCTCTTCGAGGCGCTGATCGTTTTCTTCCTCGGGGCGGTCGTGACCCGTCTTTCCCGGGGCAGGGGATGGCGAATCCTGTATATCATCGCTCTCCAGGCATTTTCCCTGATTTTCGCCGCCGGGACCCTCTTGCACGTCTTTTATTACCGATCTCTTCCCTTCTGGAGCCGGGGGTGGATCAGCGAATTTTTCAGCGCCCCCCGGACGCCGCTGGAATGGATCATGTTGGTCATTTTCTGTTTCTGGATTCTCCTCTTCTGGACGGGCGGCGTGAATATCGGGCGGAAACCGCCCCGCTACTACACGGTCTGCGTCCGTTTCGACCTCGGCCTGGTGGCCTTTCTCGTCCTTTATCTTCTTGAATGGCTACTCGTGACGCGGGGGGGCATCCAGGCACCCGATCCTCTTGCGAAATATCTCATCTTTCCCTATTTTCTGTTCAGCGTTTTCTCCATCGGCCTGGCACGAACCCGTGATAACGAACGGCGCGACTATCTGGCGGGGCATCGCGGAGCCGGGCTCATCTCCACCATCCTCGCCTCATTGGTCCTCGTGGGGACAGCGATTTTCCTGCTCTTTCTCCCCGTTTTTACCGCCGTCGCCGAGACGGGGTACGCCGTCATGAAAGAGGCTGCGGAGCCCCTCGGGCCTGTCGTGGTCGCGGTGTTGCGATTCCTGTTCATGGGCCGCCGCCCCGCAACCTGCTGCGGGGCGCCATCCGATACCGGCGGGGAGGCGCAGCCACCTCTTGAAGTGGCGGGCGAGAGCAGCTTGTGGG
>CAZAST010000121.1:0-6989 GCA_964487805.1 uncultured Syntrophaceae bacterium | reverse complement strand
TACCCCGGCAATATCCGGGAATTGTTCAATATTCTCGAGTTCGCCGCAAACACGAGCGAGACGGATGAAATCATGCCGAAGGACCTTCCCATCTTTTCGAAGATCCGGCCGCAACCTTCCCATTGCCGCTCCCTCTCCCACAGAACACGCTCTTCAGAAAAAGAGGCCATTACGGAGGCGCTCACAAGCTTTGGAAAATCACTCGAAGGCAAACGCAAGGCCGCGAGCCACCTCGGCATCTCCCTGGCGACCCTCTATAACAAGATTCGGCAATACGACATCTGAAAGGCTCTCTTTTCAGGGGCCATCGAAAATTTTGCCCGGGCATGACGGCCAGCGGTTACTCCGCTGCGGCATATCCCCTCCCAAATATCCAGGCTGAAACGGCCTCATTCCGAACCCATCCCTTTGACTTTCCGGACGGCAATGACTATAGTATGCCCAATTTCACGCAACGGAGAATAAGAACCATTTATGACATCACAGGACAACGAAGACCCGTCCGGCAAGCGCAGGAAGCCCGAGATCGAGATACGGGAGATGGAGATCGAGGATCTCGCCGCGGTCTTTCAATTGGGAGAAAAGCTCTTTCGGGCCAGCGAAGTCCCCATTCTGTACCGCAGTTGGGAGGAATTCGAGGTTCTCGACTCATTCGTCAGGGATATGGGATACGCCTACGTGGCCGACCTGGACGGTGAAATCGTGGGGTTTGCCCTCGGCTCCGTCGTCACCAAGCGGAAATCCGCATGGAAGTACGGCTATCTCGCGTGGCTCGGCGTGAAGCCGGAATTCCAGCGTTTCGGCATCGCCACCAGGCTTTTCAGGGAGATCAGAGACGCCATGCTGGAAGACGGCGTCAGGATCGTTATTATCGACACCGAGGCCGACAACATCGAGGCCCTGAAGTTCTTCGCCCGCTTGGGCTTCGGCAAACCGGAGGAACACCTCTACCTCTCGCTGAACGTGGATGACAAGCTGAGGAAAACGAGGATAAAAAACGGAAACAACAGACACAAAAAAAATGGTCGCGATTAAAAAACAGAAGATCCGCCATCTCCTCCAGGAGATCATCGATATCTACAGCCCTTCGGGCAAGGAGGAAGAGGTCCTCGATTTTGTCAGCACATATCTGACAAAGGAGCATCTCCCCGTCATCCGGCAGGAAGTCGACGAGAGCCGTTACAATATCGTGGTCGTCCCCCCGGACGCCGACCCCCAGCTGGTCCTCCTGGGCCATCTCGACACCGTGACCGCCTCCGATCTCGACCATTACGGTTTCGTAAGAAAGGGGAACACCGTTTCGGGCCTCGGAAGCGCCGACATGAAGGGCGGCTGCGCCGCCATGATCGAGGCCTACATCGCCGCCTGGCACGAAACGGGGAAGGCCACCCCGGCAGCCCTGGCCCTGGTCGTGGGCGAGGAGGAGACCGGGGACGGAGCGGCGGCCTTCGTGAAGGATTACCATTTCCCCTGGGCCATCATCGGCGAGCCCACCGAGCTGAATCCCTGCCTCAGCCACTACGGATATCTGGAAGTACAGGTGTCCTCGCGGGGCAAACGGCGCCACGCTTCGCTGGCGGACAAGGAGCTCAACCCCGTCGACGCCCTGCTCAGGTTCCTTCTGGACCTTTCCACCTATTTTGAAGAGCGCTATCCGAAGATCATCTACAATATCCGCGATCTCTTCAGCTCCCGCTCCGGTTTCGCCGTCCCCGAAAAGTGCGATGTCTGGATCGATCTGCATCATCCACCGGACGCGCCCACAGGCGAAATCGCCTGGGATCTGGAGGAATTCATCGACCGGTTTCAGCAGAATCAGAGCCACCTCGATCTGACCATGCGGTTTCACACCATACAGGCTGGGTTCGAGATTCCCGAAAGAGGGGACCTCATCGCAACGCTGAAAAAATCATACGGGGAAGAAGACCTTCCCTGGGCCCCTTCTTCATTCAGGAGCCATTCCGACGCCAACAGCCTCTGGGAAAACGGCCTGAAACCGATCACCCTCGGGCCGGGCAGTCTCGACCAGGCGCACACCGCCACCGAATCGATCCCCTTCGACCAGGTCTGCAAGGCTGCTGAGCTCTACCACGCCATCATCAAAAAGGTGTGACCCCCTCCCCTACCCCACTGATCCGTCAATACGGATTGTGACAGCGGATGAATACCTGTATATCCCTGCCAAAGCGGTGGCTGCCTCCGGATGCCACAAATCCTTCCCTTTATTTTTGAAGAGCGGTATAATTCCCTAGATTCTGTGAGGGAACGTCGATGAAAGAAGTGAGCCGCAGAACCTTTCTGAAGCTGCTCGGCGTCGCGGGCGCCGCTCCGCTGCTTCGGCCGCTCTCCGTCGTGGCGACCCAGCCCGAGGCCTCCCTGATCCTCTTCAACGGGAAGATTATCACCGTGGACGGATCGGATTCGGTGGCCGAAGCGCTCGCCGTACGGGGGCAGCGGATCATCGCGGTCGGCCCGACGCAGCGCGTCAAGTCCTTCGCCGGCAGGGATTCCACGCTGATCGACCTGCACGGCAGGGCCGTCACCCCCGGCCTCATCGATTCGCACGCCCACCTCCCGCCCTTCGGGAACCGGGAGCTGTACTGGGTCAAGCTGCAGGGTGTGCGGTCGAAGGAAGAGATCCTCGAACTGGTCGCCGCCCGAGCCGAAAAGACGCCGGAGGGGAGATTCATCAACGCGTGGGGTGTCGAGAGCGACGACCTAGCCTTTATGGACCGCCGCGACCTTGACGCCGTGACGACACGCCACCCCGTCCTGGTCGTTCACACCACCGGTCAATGGGGGTTCGCAAATTCCGCCGCGCTTGAGCTGGGCGGCGTGAACCAGGCAACGGTAAGCCCTCCCGGCAGCCTCGTGGAAAAGGGCCCGCGGGGAGAGCCGACCGGCCTTCTCGTCCATTACCCCGCGCTCTATCTGGTCAGGAGAGCTGTTCCGCCTCCCACGCCGGAGCAGGTAGAAGAAGCCATTGCCCACGCCGCCGCGTTATACGCCCGGGACGGCGTCACCTGCATCCACGACAACTTCTTCATGGTGACCGGGATGTCGAGCTCCGAGCCGGCCCGTCCCTACTTCGACCTGGCCGCGTCCGGCCGGTTACCGCTTCGCCTCAAGATCTGGCCGTACCTGCCGACCCTCGCCGACACCCTCGACATCGTCCAGGAGCTCTTCACCGCCGATACACCCAACCCCGCGTCCCCCTTTTACGGGGTGGGCGAGATGAAGCGCGCGGATCCTGCATCATTCGAGCGGGTGTGGGGAGGACTCAAGATCGCGATCGACGGCTCGGGGCCGACGGCGGGCTGGTCCCGCAACCCCAACGCCCTGATGCTCCATTCACCGGCGGAGCTGCGCCAGATGGTCGACGCCGGCCACCGGGCCGGGCAGCAGGTCAGCGTCCACGCCGTGGGAAACCTGGCGGTGGAGACCATGCTCGACGTATTCGAAGCCGCCCAGAAAGAGCACAGGCGTCCCGATCCGCGCCACCGCATCGAACACGCCCTGTGGCCCGGCGAGACGTCAATGCGCCGTATCAGAAAGGCGGGAATCGTCGTGTCCACCCATCCACAGTTTCTCTACGCCTGGGGGGACCGATTCGGTCAGGGGCCGAAGGTTCCCGAATTTGTGCCACTCCGATCTTTCCTGAACCATCGGATACCGGTGGCGATGGGTGCCGATCCGCCCGCCTTTCCGATCTGGCAGCCGCAGTTCGCCCTCTGGCAGGCCGTTGCCCGGGTGAGCAGGAAGGGGAGAGTCTTTACGTCCGATGAGGCCATATCCATCGGGGAGGCGCTTCGCCTCCAGACGATGGGGAGCGCCTACGCCGCGTTCCAGGAGCGCGACCTCGGATCGCTGGAGGCGGGAAAGCTCGCCGACATGGTCGTCTGGGACCGCGACTTTCTCACCGTGCCCACCGACGAGATCCGCGACGCGAAGGCCTGCACGACAATCGTCGGAGGGAAGATCGTCTTTTCGAATGAGACGGCCCCTGCGTAGCGGACATGGCGCTCATGTATCAATCGGACAGTAACCCTTTGAGACACTGAAACAGACCAGGAGGCATAGCATGGAGGATTACGAAAAGCTCGGAGCGTTCTACATCGGCAAGCGGTACGACCTGGCGGCGCGCGCCCGCCGCGACGATCTTGTTCTGTACGATTCGAAGGATCTCACCACCCACGCGGTCATCATCGGCATGACGGGAAGCGGCAAGACCGGCCTCGGCATCGGCCTCATCGAAGAGGCCCTCATCGACAACATACCGGTCATCGCCATCGATCCCAAGGGGGATCTGCCCAACCTGCTCCTCACCTTCCCCGAGCTGGGCGCGAGCGACTTTCGCCCCTGGGTGAACGAACAGGAAGCGGTGAAGAAAGGCCTCACGGCGGACCAGTTCGCCGCCGATCAGGCGAAACTCTGGAAGAAAGGGCTCGCCGGCTGGGGGCAGGAACCCGAACGGATCAGCCGTTTGAAGGCGGCGGCCGACTTCGCCGTCTACACGCCGGGAAGCCGCGCCGGTCTGCCCGTCAATATCCTCCGTTCCTTCTCCCCGCCCCCGGAGGCCATCCGCAATGACCCGGACCTTTTCAACGAGCGGATTCAGACCACAGCAACGGGCCTTCTCGCCCTCCTCTCCATGGAAGCGGACCCCCTCGCCAGCCGGGAGCACATCCTGATCTCGAATATCATGAAATCCCTGTGGAGTGAGGGGAAAGCCCTCGATCTGGCGGGGTTGATTCGCGCCATCCAGACGCCGCCCTTCGAGCGGATCGGCATCATGGACCTGGAAAGTTTTTATCCGTCCAAAGACCGTTTCGCCCTGGCCATGCGGCTCAACAATCTCCTCGCCACCCCCGGTTTCGAGGCGTGGCTGGAAGGCGAGCCCCTCGATGTGGGGCGCCTGCTCCACACGCCCGCGGGAAAGCCGCGCGCCTCCATCTTCACCATCAGCCATCTGTCCGACCAGGAGCGGATGTTTTTCGTCTCCATGCTCCTCAATGAAATCGTGGGATGGATGCGCGTCCAGACGGGGACGACGAGCCTCCGGGCGATTCTCTACATGGACGAGATCTTCGGGTACTTTCCTCCCATTCAGAACCCGCCGTCCAAGACACCCCTTCTGACCCTTCTCAAGCAGGCCCGCGCCTTCGGGCTGGGGGTGGTCCTTTCCACCCAGAACCCCGTCGATCTCGACTACAAGGGGCTCTCGAATACAGGGACCTGGTTTATCGGCCGCCTTCAGACCGAGCGTGACAAGGAACGGGTCCTGGCCGGGCTTGAAGGGGCGGCGGCCGGCACGGGATTCGCTCGGGGACGGATGGAAGAGATCCTGGCCGGACTGGGCCAGCGGATCTTTCTCCTCCACAACGTCCACGAAACGGAGCCGGTCATCTTCGAGACGCGCTGGGTCCTTTCCTACCTGTCCGGCCCCATGTCGCGGGAACAGATCAAAAAACTGACAGCGGCCCGACCAGACGGGACGGCAGGCGAAGCGGCAGCGGCACAGACAGAAAGCCACGCCATCCTGGGCGACACATCGACCGCTCCTTCTCTGACGCCGCCGGGAATCGAAACCTATTATATGCCCGCGTCCGGCGCGGGAGGGGACATCCTCTATTTCCCCGCCGTGATGGGCTCCCTCGATATCCACTACGCGAGCCCGAAGCACCTGATCGACATCGCCAGAACGGTCACCCTGGCCGCGGAAATCTCCGACGGGCCGGTGGCGGTTGACTGGGATCAGGCCGTGGAAATCGACGCCGCCCCCGCTGATTTTCTCACCACCCCCTTCCCGGGGGCCCGGTTCTCCGAGCTTCCCGTCGCCGCGCGGCGGGCCGACGCGTATGGGAAGTGGAGCAAGGATCTCCTCCGCTGGACCTCGCAGAGCAAGTCGCTCACGCTCTACTATTCGCGGCGCTTCAAAATGACCAGCAAGATCGACGAAACCGAGGGCGACTTCCGCGCCCGCCTCGCCCAGTCCGCCCGTGAGCGGCGGGACCTGGAAGCGGAAAAACTCCGCAAGGCATACGGCTCGAAATTCATGACCCTGAAGAACCGCCTCATGACAGCCGAACAGGCCATCGCCCGCGAACAGGAACAGGCCAAATCAAAAAAAATGGAAACGGCAATCTCCTTCGGATCGGCCATCCTGAGCGCCTTCCTGGGCCGCAAGGCGGTCAGCGCAACCTCCGCCTACCGGATGGGGACGGCCATGAAAACGGCGACCCGCATGGGAAAGGAAAGCATGGACGTGGGACGGGCGCGCGAACGGGCGCAGGCCGTGCAAAGCCAGCTCGAAGAGATGGAGGCGCGCCTCCAGGAGGACATCGCCGCCCTGGAAGCCGGATTCGACGCCACCACGGAAGAACTGGAGGAAATCCGGATCTATCCCAAAAAGACCGGCATGACCACGCGCCTCTTTGGACTTGTCTGGATGCCCTACCGGAAAGGAGACGGCGGGCGGCTGGCCCCTGACTGGGCGGAAAAAACACGATAGAAAGAAAAGAAAGAGTTTTGCCGGGCTGGTGCCGGCTCAGACTCCCGGAAGACCGCGTGCAACCCCCTCCGCCGTCCCGCCGGAAAACCGGTCAAAGGGGTCGCTGATGTGCGGCGGCGGCGTCCTGATCGCCTGACCCTGCGGATTGATCAGCCCCTTTCCTCAGAGCGTCGAGCCTCCTCGATCGCCAGGCTGATTCGAAGACAGCCACCATTCCGGGATCGAATTGCGTCTTCGCGTTTCTCACGATCTCATCAAAGGCGATTTGTTCATCAAGCGCCTTTCGATAGGGCCGGTCGGAGGTCATGGCGTCGAAGGTGTCCGCCACCGCCAGGAGCCGCCCCTCGACGGATATCTCTCTGCCCCCTATCCCCCGGACATATCCTTTCCCGTCGAAGCGCTCGTGATGATCGAGGATGTAGGGTACAATGGCGTCCAGAAACGAGATCCCCTTGATAATCTGCGCCCCGATCCGGGG
>CAZAST010000120.1:5884-7017 GCA_964487805.1 uncultured Syntrophaceae bacterium | reverse complement strand
TTCGCCGTAGCCGTTGACCGTCCCCTGGACCATTGTCGCCCCGAGCGTCACCGCGGCAAGGGAGTTGGCCACCGCGAGGCCGCAATCGTCATGGGCGTGTATACCCAGTCGTGGAGGAGTACAGTAGGATAACACCTCCCGGATGATCTCGCTCAATTCCCCGGTCAGAGTCCCGCCGTTCGTGTCGCACAGAACGATTGTCTCGGCGCCCGCATCCAGCGCCGCCTGGATTGTCTGGAGGGCATACTGGGGATTGTGTTTGTATCCGTCGAAAAAGTGTTCGGCGTCGTAGATCACCTCTTTGTTCTTTGCCTTCAGGTACCGCACGGAGTCGTCTATGAGGGAGAGATTCTCGTCGAGCGAGACCCCCAGGATTTCCGTCGCGTGCAGATCCCAGCTCTTCCCGAAGACAGCCACCGCCGGTGTACCGGCTTCCAGAAGAGCCTGAATGTTGGGGCACACGTCAGCCGACAGGCCGGACCTTCTCGTGCTGCCGAAGGCCGTGAGGCGGATGTTCTTGAACTTCACCTCTCCGGCCATCTGAAAAAATCGCATATCCCGGGGGTTCGATCCCGGCCACCCCCCCTCGACGTAGTGAAAACCTGTCTCGTCCAGACGCGTGGCGATGCGCAGTTTATCCTCCGCCGAAAAGGTTATCTGGTGACCCTGCGTACCGTCCCGCAAGGTTGTGTCGTACATCAGGATATCCGCTCTCTCCATACAATGCTCCTCTCAAAAAAAATCCGCTATCAGGAGACCTGATAACGGATTTTTGAACTTTTTCTCTTGTGGGAAACTCTACTCCATCATCAAGTCACACATATGCGTTCTCCTAAGAAGGAGTCCGCTAATTATGATGATGTCAAGAAGGTTTCTCATCGAATTTTCCACACCGTCTAACCAATATTGAAGGCTACATAATACGGAACAAGGCCGTTGTCAACAGAAAACTGACAGGAGAAAACATTCAGACCTCTCAGAAAACAAAGATAACTTGACTTAGAAACACTGTTCCCTATAGTCTCGCGAAGGTGCTGCACGGTTGCCGGCGCACGGGCACGGCGGAAAAAAGCGGCGCGGCAAATAGAACCCGGAAGGTGGGGAATCACAGCATGCCCCAGAACAAAAGCCAT
>CAZAST010000120.1:3592-5874 GCA_964487805.1 uncultured Syntrophaceae bacterium | reverse complement strand
TATAGTCTCGCAAGGGTGCGGCACGGTTGCCGGCGCATGGGCACGGCGGGAAAAGCGGAGCGGCAAATACAAAACCAGGGAGGCGGGGAAGCACGGCATGCCCCAGAACAAGAGCCATACAAAACGCACGTCGCGACGGGTAGACAGAATCGCGGGGATCGGCTTCGCCCCGTTCCTCAAGGCCCTCCACAGCATGTCAAAAGAGGGGCTCATATCGCTCAGCGTGGGCGAGCCCGATTTCGGGACGGCGCCCTGCGTTTGCGAGGCGGCCGCGCGAGCCGCGTCCGAAGGCTGGACCAAATACACCCCCACATCCGGCTTCCCGGAACTGCGGCAGGCAATCGCCGCCAATCTCAGGAAGCGTCACGGCCTCGAATACGACCCCGAGACCGAGATTATCGTCACCGTGGGCGTATCCCAGGCCATGGATCTGGGCTTCCGCGCCCTGCTGGACCCCGGCGATGAGGTCATCACCCCCGACCCTCACTACATCTGTTACCCGGCTAACATCATGCTCTCTGAGGGGATTATCGTGCGCGTCCCCACCGAGCAGTCGCGCAACTACGCCCTCGATCCCGACGAGATGAAGAAGAAGATAAGCCCGAAGACAAAAGTGCTGCTCTTCGGCAACCCGGCCAATCCCACCGGCGCGCTCATGGAAAAAAAGACTCTCGAAGGGGTGGCGAGGATCGCTCTGAAGCATGACCTGGTGGTCATTGCCGATGAGATATACAGCACGTACATCTACGGCGGCGCGACATTCACCAGCTTTGCCACCCTGCCCGGCATGCGGGATCGAACGCTCTTGCTGGACGGGTTCTCAAAACACTACGCCATGCCCGGGTGGCGGATCGGCTATGCCGCCGGTCCCGCCGACATTATCGACGCCATGGTGGCCATGTCCCAGCACACCATGCTCTGCCCCCCCAATACCACCCAGTGGGCCGCCCTCGCGGCGCTCAACATGGACGACAGCGCCGAGTTCAGCAAAATCCTGGCACATTACGACAAGCGGCGCACGCTTCTTCACACCGAGCTCAACCGCATGGGACTCAAGACCGCTGAGCCCAGGGGCGCCTTCTACATCTTTCCCGACATCTCGGTCACCGGGCTTTCTTCGCAGGAATTCTGCGAGAAATTGCTCTTTCAGGAGAAGGTCATGGTCCTGCCGGGCGATTCCTTCGGCGAGCAGGGAAAGGGCCACATGCGCATCTGCTATGCCACCCCGTATGAGGGGATCAAGGAAGCCCTGCGCCGAATCGAGCGTTTCGTCAATACGTACCGGAAATAGGTGCGCTTCGAGCGCTACTCACCGCGGCAAAAAAATTCCAGCCGCAGGACTCTCACGCACCCTTTCAAGCCTGTCTCCAGAAACTACGCATCATCCCCGCGGAACACAGAGAAAAATAAAAAGGGGCTGCGATGCACTCGCAACCCCTGTGGCATGGTAGGCGATCTGGGACTCGAACCCAGGGCCTTTGGCTCCGGAGGCCAACGCTCTATCCAACTGAGCTAATCGCCCGTAAAGTACGTCTATCCTCGCCTTCCAGGCAAGGACTATCCGGAAATGCTTCCCCGGCGGGAAGGCCGAACATTATTCCAATACGGATTTATTTTCAAATGATTTTTTGGGGAGCTCCCGTATAATCCGTATGACGTGCCTGCTCCGGTTCATGCTGTAGAAGTGCAAGCCCGCCACCTCATTTTCCAGGAGGTCTTCGCTCTGGCGGATGGCGTGCTCCATGCCGTATTTCTCAACCTCTTCACTTCGTTCGCTGACCCTTTCGAGCTTGCCGCGCAACCGCGAAGGGATCTTTGCCCCGCAGAGCGCGGCGATGCGCGATATCTGCCGGTAATTGAAGATCGGGAAGATCGCCGGAATGATGGGGACGCGTATCGCTGCCGCTCTGGCGTTGTCCCGGAAACGGTAGAAGTCGTCGTTGTCGAAGAACATCTGGGTGATGATGAAGTCCGCCCCCGCGTCGACCTTTTTCTTGAGATTGATGAGATCATGCTCCATGTCGGGAGCCTCCGGGTGCACCTCGGGGTAACCTGCGACCCCCACGGAGAAATCGCCCTGTTCTCTGATAAACGCCACCAGTTCGTTGGCGTATCCGAAGCCTCCCTCCGTCCTGACAAACTGCTCCCTGTCCTTCGGCGGGTCTCCCCGCAGGGCAAGAATATTCTCGATCCCTTCCCCTTTCAGTTGTTCCAGTTGTTCCCCGATGTCATCTCTGGTCGCCTGGACACATGTCAGGTGGGCGAGCGTTTCCCGGGCAAAC
>CAZAST010000120.1:0-3582 GCA_964487805.1 uncultured Syntrophaceae bacterium | reverse complement strand
TGATACGTCTGAAACTCCCTCCGGATGGTTGAGGCGATCTCCACCGTCTTCTCACGGGTCCCGCCCCCTGCCCCATAAGTAACGGAGATGAAATCCGGGTTCAGATCCACGAGTTCGCCGATTGCCTGATACAGCTCATCGAGATTTCCCTCCCGGGAAGGGGGGAAAACCTCAAATGAAAGAGTCGTTTTATCGCCGCCAAACAGAGTCCCTATCTTCATGGTATGCCCCTGCGATTTTTCAGGACATAGATGTCATTTGAACGGTTTGTTGTCAACCTCTTTTCCAGGGGGTTGTAAACTTCATTTGAAACTGCTAGACTTCCGCGCAAAATGTGGGAGAATTCCAACTATTCAGAGGGCAATGAAACAGCTGCGCACCCTTTTCCTTATAACACTGATGACGATCTTCATGATCGGCTCGGAGGCTTCCGCCTCGGTCGATCTTCTCAATGTCAGGCACTGGACGGCTCCCAGTCACACACGAGTGGTGCTGGACCTGACCGGTGAGGCCTCCTTCAAGATCGTACAGGAAGGCCGCACCGTATATGTGGACCTGGAAGATGCGATCCTGAGCGAAGAGATCCTCCTTGCCTATGACATCAACAAGCCCGCCGTTGAAAAGGTCCTCCTGGGCTCTCTCCCCGACGGGGGAATCAGGGTGGAGCTGCGGGTAACGGATAATGTCAAAACCAATGTCTTCAAACTGGGAGCGATCCTCGACAAGCCGCACCGCGTCGTCATCGACCTGCTCCTTCCCGAAATTGAAAAACAGGAAAGCGAAGAGCGGGAGAAGGTCAAGGTTCTGAAGAAAAAGGTCGTGGTGATCGACCCGGGGCACGGCGGCGAGGACCCGGGGGCCATAGGCCGCAGGGGGACGCGGGAAAAGACCGTGGTTCTCAGCATAGCGGAGAAGCTGCAAAAGATCCTCAAGGCGCGGGGATATGAGGCCTTTCTCACCCGAACGGGAGACTACTTCATATCTCTGAAAAACAGGGGCACGATAGCCCGCGAATATGGCGCTGACGTCTTCATCAGCATCCACGCTGACGCATGCAGAAGCAGGAGCGCTCGCGGGTCATCCGTGTACTGCCTGTCGACGGGAGGGGCGAGCAGCGAGGCCGCGAAGCTCCTGGCCCAGAGCGAAAACCTGTCGGATATCATCGGCGGGTCCGAGAATGAAACCGGAAACGGCGATTCGGGCCCGATCGCTCTCGATATGCTCCAGACGGAAACCTTGAACCGTTCACGGACACTCGGCACCGTCACCCTGAAAAAGATGGGGCAGGTAAATCGTCTGAAATCCTCCCGAGTGCAGGAGGCCCCTTTCAGGGTCCTCAAGCTTCCCGATGTCACCTCTCTGCTCGTAGAAACAGCCTATATCTCAAACCCTGACGAGGAACTGATGCTCCGTTCTCCCTCAGGGCAGACCGATATGGCGTGGGCGATCGCTTACGCCGTCGACGAATTTCTCCCCCTTCCCGAACCGGCCGACGAGAAATGGTGCAAGGAGATCATTACCCCGGTGCCGCCAACCGGCGTGTACCTTGTCCGGAGAGGAGACACGCTGGAACAGATCGCGAGAAAGCACGGCACCACGCTCAGCGCCCTCATGGAGGCCAACAAGATCAAGTCGAAAGACAGGATATACGTCGGCCAGAAGCTGAAGCTTCAACCCGGGCATGAGGACGCGGAAAAGCCGTCGGTATATGTGGTGAAGCGGGGAGATATCCTCGGAACAATCGCCAGGGAATGCGGAACCTCCCCTCAAGCCCTGATGGAAGTCAACGGGATCAGGTCCAAGAACAAGATCTATGTCGGCCAGAAACTGAAAATTCCTTCCGGCGCTCCGGTCCAAGCCCCCTCCAGGCCGTCGGTCCACGTGGTACAGCGGGGGGACAATCTGGAAAGTATCGCCCGGGACAACGGCACGACGATCGCGGCCCTGATGAGGGAAAACAAGATCAGGTCCAAAAACAGGATTTACGTCGGCCAGAAACTGAAGATCCCTTCCGGGACCACGGTCGACGCTCCTTCAAAACCCACGGTATACGTCGTCAAACGGGGGGACAGTCTGGGGAGCATTGCGGTACGGCACGGCACGACGATCAAGACCCTGATGGAGGTCAACAGGATCAACTCCATGAACAGGATCTATGTGGGCCAGAAGCTGAAGATACCTTACGTATAGGAGCTTTCGGAGACATCATACCGGAACAACCAACACCCGCCGGCTCAGGACCAGGGACCCGGCGCGGTCCAGTGCGTGGGACAAGCTTTGCCGGGGCCGAGGGCCGCAATAACAGGAGATAGAAAACTATCCACCGCGGCCGTGATTTCTCTGAACGATGGTGGAACCTGATCTTGTTGTAATCGCTTCCGGAACGCTGCCCACGGGATCTGTTTCTCATCAATGAACGACTCCGTGAAGATCTCAACTTCCCTGGGCGGTTTTGTGCCTCGCCGGTCAAAAGTCAGCCGGATGGCTTCGGTCAGCCTGGCCCCGTCGAAATCGAACTGCCTGGACAACAACCAGATGTCGTAGAAATCCTTCATTCGACTGTTCAGCGCCCCCAGCTTGACCATGGTCTCGAACTTTTCCGCGATAGCGCTTTCCCTGCTGTAACAGAGCAGTCGAGGCGCTGGATAATTCAGCATCGTCGGAAAGTCCGATTCTTCAGGCCCCGGATACACAATATCACCGAACCCGATATCGATCTGCACGGTGATCCTCGCGGAGCCCAATGTACCCCGGAACCGAATCCGTATTCCCTCGTAATCCGCGTCTTCGGTGATCCGCTCGGATTGGATGGAATCGAGATCAAAGACAAGCCCATCCGCTTCGACGTCCACGGCCAGGATATCCCGGATCTGTGCGACGATCTCCGCTTCCGTGTTACTCGTTCTGCCGAGCATGTCGATGTCCATGGTCGGTCGAAGTTCCGGCGAACGCCAGACCCTCAGCATCAAAGCGCCTTTGAGAATAAATCGGTCGGCGTGAGGGGATCGGGAGAGACGGTAGAGGAATCGTTCCATGGTATAATACTGCAGCAGCTCGTTGAATGGTCGTCGGTCGTTCCTGGCGCGGTTAAGGAGGCGCTGCCGGACAGACGCGGGGATATTTCCCGGAGACTTCATATCATCGCCTCTATGTATGGCCGCATCGCCTTTTCGACCCGGCAGACCCTGGCGTATTTCAGCAGTTTGCCGGTGTTAACCTTCCTTTGTGTCTTGTAGAGTTTCAGCGCCTCCAGCACCACGTCCATTCCGATCTTGTTGCGAAACTTGAAGCAGTCGGCCAGTGTTTTCTCGGGGTTGTAAATCTTGACGGGCACTCCGTCGATCATATGTTCCACGATGCCGGAACTGTACGCCTCATTCAAAAACCGGTGGGCCCGGATGGGGGGATAGTCGAGTGATGGCATCCGTGAGCCTCTTGGAACCGCCACGGAAACATGATGCGGAACCTGCGTCGTGATGCCATGATAGGCCAGCGCGGAGATAAAACAGATAACGGCGTTCGGAAAGCGAAGGCTCACCGTAACCAGATCGGGGTTATTGATCGGAGGCAGTTCCGCAAGCC
>CAZAST010000119.1:296-7092 GCA_964487805.1 uncultured Syntrophaceae bacterium | reverse complement strand
AGATGATTAAACCGGGTTTTTCTCTTCCGGCTGACCCGCTCCTGATTATAAAAGGCGGTCCCGAGAACATTGGCCATTTCCTTCAGGAAATTCTGGTCCTCTTCAGTAAATCTCCCCCCTCCTTCTCTGTTGAGGATCTGAATGACCCCCATCAGGGTATCGTCGCGCAGGATCGGCACGGCCAGTATCTGGGCGGTCTTGAATCCGGACCTCTTGTCCCAGGTCGAGTCGAAGGTCAGCTCGGGAGAGATTCCTTTCAATTCGCTTTCGTCATAGGCGTCGGCTATGTTGACGATTGTCTTATTGCGGGCCACGTATCCCGCTATGCTCCTGTTATCCACGGGGAGCCTGATTTCTTTCAGTTGCGCTCCCGCCAGGAACATGGAATATATCTCGTTTGTTTCCCTGTCAGCCACGTATATGGTGATGGAACGGGCTTTGAAGAGGCTGAGGATGTCGTCCCTCAGATCAATGAGAATTTGCCTCAGGTTGGTGGCGGCGTGGATACGGTTGGTGATATCCTGTAATGCCTTGCTGAAATTAAGTCGTTCTTCGAGCTCGGTTATCTGGGCCTTTGTCTCTGCTCCGTTCTGGTTTGTTCTGGATTGAAAGGGGAACATACGGGTCCTGATGTATAGAATACTATCTTTTTTTTGTGATACTATGCTAATGAGCATAAAGTATTCTCCCGAAGATTTCAAGGACATAAACCTGCATGTGTATGGGGATTACATTTGTTCTTGACAAATATCGGGAGTGTCATTACCAACAGGGGCGCCATGAAAGCAGCCCCGCGACATCGTTTGCGATCAAGACGCTGTTCTCCTGTATCTTCTCGTCATGATGAACCCTGAGGACCCGGTGACGCCCGGTGGTCATGGTCGGCAGGGGTATCTGCTTGCGGCGATAAGGACCATGGGATTCTTTGATGATGCCATACGGGGTAATGCCCCTGAGGTGATTCGGAAACCCGGCATGTTGCATTGAACAACGGAAAGGCTGTGGGGATGAAATTCAAGAAGTATCTGGATCGGCTCATTTCGAGCAACAGAGTATTGCACCCCTGGTTGACTCTCGTCTTCACGCTCTTCTTTCTGGTTCCCGCCTGTGGTCTTATCTTCTTCGGTCTCAGATACAACATCATCACCGACACATATTTCCCGTTTTTTCTCCTTTTCTTCCTGATCTTTTCGCTCATCGGGCTTGTCATGCTTCGCAGGAGATTTGATCGGATCGCGGCTGTATCCAAAAAGATTTTAGATGAAGTTGTGTCAAAATTGCCGATCAACCAACCCCGACGGGGTCCGGATGATCTGAGTAATATCATGGAGACCTTCAGTAGTCTGGAAAGCCGCTTTGGGGTGACTTTCAGGCAACTCCAGAAGAAGATCTCGGAACTATCCACACTGAAGGAGCTTGCTGATCTCTGTTACGTGAGTTCAGACCCCGATGAAATACTCTATGCCACCCTGGAGCGAGCGCTGAAACTGGCGGGCGCAGATCTCGGCTCCGTTCTGATCCTTGAGCGGCCCCACAGGAAGACCTTTGTTGTCAAGGCCGTCATTGGTCTTGGGGAAGAGTACCTGAAGCTGGGAGACAGGATAGATTTCGCTGCTAGCATCGCGAAATACGCGGTTATCAACAAATCCCCCCTTATTGTGGAAGACATCGAAAAAGACACACGCTTCGGTCGGGAAAACCGCCGGCAGTACGGAACCAGATCCTTCGTGTGCATGCCTATCAAGACCAGAACGGATATCGTGGGGGTTGTCACTCTGTCCAAGAAAAGCGATGCTCCTCCTTTTACCAGCGAAAACGTGGAGGTTTTGAGTCCTCTTCTGGGGAACGCCGCTTTTGCCTATGAAAATATACAATTATTTGACGACAGGATAGAAAAAGACTCCCATGTTAACGCCATGAAGGGTGTTATCCAAATCATTAATTCGGGGCTGAGAGAAAGCGAGCTGCTGCACGCTATCCTTCAAAAAATGCGATCGGTCCTGTTCTTTGATGACGCCATGATTCTGATGAAGGATGCCGTCAGAACGAATGATATAATGCTTCTGTATCGTATGGAGACAGGCTCTGCGCATCTCTTGGAAGATGGCCATTACCCTTATGGGGGGTCGGTGTTTGAGAAAGTCCTGAAGCAGGGTGCCACGGTGATTGTGGAAGATGCCTCAGCCCTTGTCCATGAAAGCGAGGCGGCCCTCCTTGCCGGCAAGAAGGCCTGCGCGCTTGTTCCCCTGAAGATAGAAAAAGTGAGCACGGGGATCATGGTCCTGTCCTCGGAGGCGTCCGATGTCTTTTATCCATTGCTGGAACTGGTCGACCGGATGGCCGACGCCCTCTCCCTGGCGATGGAACGAAACCGGCTCACTGATTACGTCATCAGGCGAGATCAGGAGCTGAACACACTGAAACAGATCGGAAACACCCTGGCGTCTTCCACCTTCGATTTTAAGCAAGTGCTTAAATATACCATAGACATGATCAGCACGGTGATGAATGTGAGGGCCGGAGCCCTCCTTCTCATGCGTGAAGAGGGGCTTGAGTTTATCGTTACCCTGAATCTTGACATGGAACGGTTGCGGGGAATCCGGATACCGTTGGGACAGGGTGTTGCCGGATACGTCGCGGCGAGAGGGAGCGCGGTTATCGCCAATGATATCAGTAAATCCCCCCTCTTTTCCCCCGATGTGGACAGTGCCACAGGTTTCCATACAAAGGATGTCCTCTGTGTTCCCATGATATCGGAGGGGAAAGTCACAGGGGTGATAGAGGTTCTCAATAAGATGGACGGCGAATTTGATTCCAACGATAAAGATCTCCTGCAATCCATCGCTTCTTCGGCAATCGTTGCCATAGAAAACGCCAATCATTATAATGAAATACTGTCCATGGCGGAACATGAACAGTTTATCCGTCATATGTTTCAGAAATTTGTGCCCAAGGAGATTGTGGACAGGATCGTCCACGGAAACGATACGGGGCAGCTGACGATCGACGAGTTCAGGATAATTACGCTCCTTAATGTCGATATACGAGATTTTTCACTCCTGGCCCAGAAGATAGAACCGCACAAAACAGTTCTTCTTCTCAACCGTTTTTTCTCCGTTATGGGAGAAATTATTGTCAGAAACCATGGTATCATCGACAAATATCTCGGCGACGGTTTTTTGGCGATCTTCGGCGCCCCGGTTTCTCATACCGGGGATGCGGATAATGCCATCGCCGCGGCGGTCGAGATGAGGGACGCCATCGCCCGTATACATCAGCACTGGGTCAAAGAAACGGGAGAACCAGTGACCATCAGCATCAGTGTTCACACAGGGGAAAGCGTTGTTGGAAATATCGGGTTTGACAAAAAGATGGACTATACGGCTATCGGGGATTCGGTCAACGCGGTCTTCAGGCTCCAGATACTCAAAAAATCATCGCCAAACGGCATCATCATCAGCGAAGCGACCCTGCGCGCGGTCCAGGCGCGCCTGAATGTCCGCGAGATAGATACGGACGGCATCTCTTCCATCGGGGATCTGAAAGCCTACGAGTTGATCGGCGTTGAAACGAGTGGCTGACAGTCCCTACGGTGGGCCACCCATCAGATTACACTGCAGGATGGTTCTACCCCGGCTCGATCCATGCCTCTGAGAATCTGATTACCTGCCGCCGGTTTCGGTCTTTTCCGTATAAGCGTAAGCGCTGTGGTTGTGGATGCTCTCCATGTTCTCCGCTTCAACGCTGTACCAGATAAAGTTCTGGTCCTTGTTGAGCCTTTCCGCGACGGTCCTGACGACATCCTCGACGAACATGGGATTCTGATATGCCATCTCCGTGACGTATTTTTCATCGGCTCGCTTGAGAAGCGAGAAGATCTCGCTGCTTGCCGATTCCTCCACCAGCCTGATCACGTCCTCTATCCAGAAGAATTTCTTGAATCGCAGCGTGACCCGCACCTCGCTCCTCTGATTGTGCGCGCCCATGTCGCTTATCTCCTTCGAACAGGGACACGCCGTGGTGACGGGAACGGCGATGCCCACGAGAAAATCGTTGGTCTCACCGTTGCTCTCTCCGCAGAAGGAACATTCGTATTCCATGAGGCTTTTCGCCCGTGAGACGGGGGCAGCCTTTTCTATGAAGTAGGGGAATCGTATCTCTATGTGGGCCGATTCGGCGTTGAGTTTCTCTCTGATCCGCTGCAGGATCATCCGGAAGGTGTTGATATTGATTCGCCCCCGGTACTCGTTCAGGATCTCGACGAACCGGCTCATGTGGGTTCCCTTGAAGCGATGGGGGAGATTGACGTACATATTGACGGTGGCGTTGACATGCTGCGTCCCGTTCGCTTTGTCGAGGACGATGATGGGGTACTTGATCCCCTTCACCCCTACCTTCTGTATGTCGATCTTCCGGTGATCCTTCAGGTTCTGTATGTCCACCATTCTGCCTGGCCCGTATCCTTACACACTCAATCTGTTTTTTGTATATACCGCCTTGGAACCCTCGGATTCCCACACTGCGACACGGGACACCTCCAGTCCCCGGGGAATCGCCATCTCCTCCAACCTGTCGTAGATGAACCGGGCGATGTGTTCCGACGTGGGGCTCGTATCCCTGAATGGAGCGCGGTCATTGAGGAATGAGTGGTCCAGCTCTTCCAGGATCGCGCCCACCCACTGCTTCAGTACCCTGAAATCCAGGACGAGCCCGTCGGGATTCAGCTCTTCGGAAGCGACCGTAGCTTCAACCTTGAAATTATGGCCATGGAGCTGTTCCCGTTCGCTGCCGATGTCAAGGGTATGAGCGGCGGAAAATGTTTTCTGAACGGTAATTTCATACATCCTGTCACGTCCTTCTGTATCGCTTAAGGAAATCTCCTGATGTCCAAAAAAAGTGAAATCTGATTGCCGGCTGTTTCCCGGTAATGTTAACGGTTACAGGTAGCGGGTTATGTCCGGAGCTCGTTCAATAATCAGATCCGCTCCCGCCCGACGCAGAGGATCGGCTGCGGAGTGTCCTGTCAGCACGCCTACGGCATACGCCCCCACATCTTTGCCCGCGGTCATATCCATGGGGTGATCCCCCACCATGGCCGCACAGGCCGGCTCCACGTTCAGAAAGCCGAGGGCGGTCAGGAGGTGATCGGGGTGCGGTTTCACCCGCGGGGCGCCTTCCCGGGTTATGACGGCGTCACAGTGGGAATCGATATCGGGGAAGAGTCGAAGGACGGCGGCCCTGCAATTTCGTGTGACGACCGCCGTTTTGATACCCCGTCTCCTCAGCTCGCCAAGCATCGCACCCGTGCCGGGAAGGACCGAGCCCTCCCCCGCCGCCTCGGTCTCTATGCTGCTGATTACCGTGTGTGCCCGGGAGAAGAATTCTTCTTCCTTCCCCGGCCGCCTGTGGGAGATGATTGCCCTTGCCGCTTCAATCATTTCAAGCACGTACATTTTTTCTGTTTCATCAGTCGGTGTGCAGTACTCAACCATGAGATCCAGAACAGTCCTGCGCATCCGGATAAAGTCCACATTCAATTCGGCGAGGGTGCCGTCAAAATCAAAGAGGACCGCTTTTAGTAAGTTAGGAATTATTTTCTGTTTTTTTCTGGCAGAAAATAATTCTGTTAACGCACTTATCCCGTTTATCGGGGTCAGTGGTCTCACGTTATCTACGCCTCCGGGGATCCGCCTGTTCTCCCGATCTTCCCGCCAAACGTCGCCGTGGAGGTAACGTCGACAGACCGTATCAAAAAAATTCCCGCCACCCGGAACCCGTCCCTTCACGAACGGGTATCGCGGGCCAGCGGGAGAACGTTACCTGCCCGGCAGAATCTTGTCAAGGAGTTTGGACCGCGCGTAGCTGCCTCCCCCATAATTCGATGGCAGTGGTCTGGATATGGTTCTATCGGGGAATATCCGGGGGGGGGTGAAATCAAAGACGATGTGAAGAAATGACGTAATGATGCTGAACGTTGCGCCCCAGAGAATTTCTTCCTCTCCATCGCTGTCTGAGTGTATCAGGCACGGGTATCTCCCGTTGCTTTGAGGTCTGTCCGAGGGGTCTTCCGGAGCCCCGATGCAGAGAAAGCCGTAATTTTCTTCATGGTAAAAAGCGTCCAGCGGTATTTCAACCAGCTTGTCCACTTCCCGGTTTGGACGGAAATGCCATCTCTTTTCGATGAGCCCCACCACGGGGAAGATCGTTTTGGTAAACATGACAAGACTGCGGGGCGGAAGAGGTCCCAGGAATCGAAGATTGAAGGGGCTGAGCCGTATCTCCTCCCAGGATTCCCGCATGGCATTTGCGAGGAAAAGGGATATGGCGTCGAAGAAGGGTTTCCCCCGTTCGGCCGCGTGCCTTCTCGCTTCTCCCCTCATGACAGAGGGAACCCCATGGACGATGAAGAATCTCAGGAGACGATCCCAGAAGGGTTCGAGTTTCCCCCCGGGGCCGCTCAGATCACCCGACTGGGAGACGGCGACCGATCTCTTGCTGAGGATGAATGACAACCCTCCCTCCTCCCCGGTCTCTCCCGTCGTGAAGAGGAGAGGGATCAGCACCCCGGCCGCGAAGGTCTTCGCGCTCACCCCCGTATCGTCCCGGTAGTTGATATCGGCGGTTCCCAGGCGTTCGATAATCTGTTCTACAATAGCTTCCCTGTTCATGACATGACATACCTGTCTCATGCGTTCACTTACTCCCTGCCACTGTTGCGTGCGCACTATCAAGAAGGGACGGATCGTCATTTCGAAGATGAAGACGCTGGATTGTGGAACCTCTGAGCAGGAATATC
>CAZAST010000119.1:0-286 GCA_964487805.1 uncultured Syntrophaceae bacterium | reverse complement strand
ATAACATGCCTGTCTCATACGCTCACTGACGCCCTGGCGCTGTTGCGTGCCCAATATTCACGGGAAGGGACGGATCGTCATTTCGAAGATGAAGACCCTGGATTATTGAACCGCTGAGCAGGAATATCGATCCCGATGGACTACGACTCCATGTCTTCGCCTTCTTGGTAGAGCGGCTGCCCGCATCTGGCACAGAGGGGAAGATTGTGGGGCCGGTATTCCGTGATGCGATTCTTGACGCCGCAGTTGAGGCATCGCACGATGAGTTCATCCAGGGGGGCATGAC
>CAZAST010000118.1:0-7243 GCA_964487805.1 uncultured Syntrophaceae bacterium | reverse complement strand
ACCCGCGAAGTGATAGATATAAAAATACTCAACGCCGAAATCAAAAACATCGTCGCCCGACAGAACGAACTGCGCAAGGCGATTGATGAAATTGTGGCTGATATTGAAAGCAGCAACGTGGAGTAATGGGATATGAAAAACGATAAATCAAACAATAAAATCATTATCTATGAGGGGGGCGGAGGCCAGCCGCGGATTGAGGTACTTGTCGCTGGTGAGACTGTATGGCTTTCGCAAAAGCAGATGGCGGAGCTTTTTGATTGCAGTATTGATAATATTGCCCTCCATTTGAAAAATATCTATTCTGAAGGAGAATTAGAGGAAAAGGCAACTGCCGAGGATTCCTCGGTAGTTCAAAAAGAGGGTTCCCGCAATGTACAGCGAAAGATACGGCTTTACAATCTTGATGCGATTATTTCTGTTGGTTATCGGGTAAACTCTCGGCGCGGCACGCAATTTCGCATCTGGGCAACCCAGCGATTGAAAGAGTATATCGTCAAAGGCTTCACGATGGATGATGAGCGTTTGAAGAATCTCGGCGGCGGTAACTACTGGAAGGAACTGCTCGACCGCATTCGCGATATACGTTCCAGCGAAAAAGTCTTGTATCGTCAGGTGTTAGACCTGTACGCTACGAGTATGGATTACGATCCAAATGCAGCAGAATCCATTGAATTTTTTAAGGTCGTGCAAAATAAACTTCACTATGCAGCACATGGCCATACTGCGGCCGAAGTAATCATAGAACGCGCGGATGCTGGTAAGCCTTTTATGGGTCTTCTTACATTTTCAGACGGCGGGGTGAGTAAAAAAGACATAGTCATAGCCAAAAACTATCTTACTGAAAACGAGTTGAAAGTGCTCAATAACATTGTTTCGGCGTACTTCGATCTGGCGGAAGTAAAGGCAATGAATAGGGAACCGATGAACATGAAAGACTGGATACTTCAGCTTGACCGAATGATCCGGACATTTGATAAAAAAGTCCTGAAGGACGCTGGCATCACCAGCCACGATGAAGCAATCCAAAAAGCAGAAAAAGAATACCGCAAATATCAGGTAAAAACACTCTCGCCTGTGGATAAAGCCTATCTGGATACCATCAGAACTGTGCAGAAAAAGGTTGAGAAGAAGGCAAAAGATGAGAAACACCATGAATAAGCCTGTGAGTAAAATAAATTGACTTAATATCATGATTTTATTAAAAAATATAACACTCCTTTGTTAATTACTTCACACGGGGCAATAATTGGATAAAATCAATAAAAAAGAACTGAGTGAAACAGATATATGTGATTTGTGCATTACCCCTGCCATTAAACACGCCGGCTGGGACCCCATTAGGCAAATCAGGCGTGAAAATTCCAGGAATATTCTCAGTCAAAAAAATGAACAATCCCAATTAGTTAAACATTTAGTAAATGAAATTAAGGAAATGCATCAAATTATCAAAACTCATTTAAATTGATAAATTGAGGTGTGGCACCCTGATGTCCAAACCTCGGTTATCTAATTGACATTTCAAGGGAAAGTGGTATCTTTTGATTTGTTTTTTTCTTAATATAGCATAATTTGGCTTGAACTTAAGAAAATCAGAGGGGAGAAAAGTTAATGGAAAAAGAGATTGTAATATCATTGACTGATAATTTTGAATCCTTTGCGAATAAAACAGAGGACGGTGTAGAATTCTGGTTGGCCAGGGATTTACAGCGGTTATTGGGATACGGCAAATGGGATAATTTTAAAAATGTTATCTCAAAAGCAAAAACTGCCTGTGAACTATCCGGAAATGCTATTGATGATCATTTTGCCGACGTCGGGAAAACGATCACAATGCCTAAAACTGCCATAAAAAAGATAGAAAGAAAACTTAATACCGAAAAAAAGAAATCGCTTGCTGATAAGGATTCTTTAAAAGGAGATAAATAGATGGACAGGCTGAGAATGCAGACGCCTGAATAATTCAATAAATTCCCATATACACATACCCCAAAACCCGGAGCTGAAATGAACAACAGAGAACTTGCTAATTTTATATGGTCGGTTGCCGACCTTTTAAGAGGCGACTACAAACAGGCTGAATATGGAAAGGTGATTCTTCCCTTTACTGTGCTTCGCAGGCTGGACTGCGTACTTGAAAAGACAAAGGAAAAGGTCCTGGAGAAACACAGGGCAGTCAAAAACCTTAATGAAGACGCCATGGAGGCAGTGCTCAACAAGGCTGCCGGATATAATTTTCATAACAGGAGCAAATACGATTTTCAAAAACTGATTGCCGATCCCAACAACCTTGCTCAAAACCTTCGTAATTTTATCAGCGGATTTTCAAAAGACGCAAGGGAGATAATAGACAAATTCAAGTTTGACAGTCAGATCACATACCTTGATCAGCAGAATCTCCTTTATATGGTTGTGGAAAAGTTCGCCATGATAGACCTTCACACAGATAAAGTCTCTTCCATGGATATGGGTTATGTGTTTGAGGAGCTTATTCGGAAATTTGCAGAAATATCCAATGAAACAGCAGGAGAGCATTTCACACCAAGGGAGGTTATTCGTCTTATGGTCAATCTCCTGTTTATGGACGACAATGAAATACTCGCCAAAGAAGGGGTGGTAAAGACCCTTTATGACTGTGCCTGCGGTACAGGCGGTATGCTTTCCATAGCAGAGGAGTATGTAAAGGAACTCAACCGGAACTCAAGGCTTGAGGTGTTCGGTCAGGAGCTCAATGATGAGTCATACGCTATCTGCAAGGCGGATATGTTGATCAAGGGCCAGAAGGCAGTCAATATAAAGTTCGGCAACAGCTTTACACTTGATGGCTTTGAGAATGAAAAATTTGACTATATGCTTGCCAACCCTCCCTTTGGCGTTGAATGGAAAAAGGTGCAGAAAGAGGTTGTAAGCGAGCATGATAAAAAGGGCTATGGCGGCAGGTTCGGGGCAGGTCTGCCCCGAATATCAGACGGCTCATTTCTGTTTCTTCAGCATATGATCTCAAAGATGAAGCCGACAAACGGCGGTTCACGCATTGCTATTGTATTTAATGGCTCCCCTCTTTTTACCGGAAGCGCGGGAAGCGGTGAAAGCGAGATTAGAAGGTGGATTATAGAAAACGATATGCTTGAGGCGGTGGTTGCCCTGCCTGACCAGCTTTTTTACAACACCGGCATATCAACCTATTTTTGGATCGTGACAAACCGCAAGGACCCGAAAAGAAAAGGCAAGGTGCAGCTTGTAAATGCCGTGAGTTTTTTCAAAAAGATGAGCCGGTCCCTGGGTAATAAGCGCCATGAGATATCAGAGCAGGATATCGAGGAGATCACCAGAATATACGGCAGTTTCAGGCAGGGAAAATACTGCAAAATATTCAATAACTCGGATTTCGGTTACAGCCGGATAACTGTAGAGCGTCCGCTTGTTGAGAATGGAAAGGTGGTAACCGACAAAAAAGGCAACCCCAAACCTGATTCCAACCTCAGGGATTATGAGAATATCCCTCTTAAAAAAGGGAAAAAGGAATCAACCCTTGAGGATATACAGGAGTATATGGAAAAAGAGGTTCTGCCCCATGTGCCGGATCTGCCTGCGCCGCGGCCGGGGGAATTTTCAGTCTATGTTTTAAAATGTGTCGATGGCTCATTCTATATCGGACAGACAGATGATTTTGAAAGGCGTTTCCATGAGCACAATAACAAACAGGTTTCATGGACCGCCACACGACTGCCTGTTGAACCCATCCATTGGGAAATTTTCTTGACCAGAGAGGAAGCTGTTCATCGCGAGAAAGAATTGAAGACCGGATTTGGTCGTAAATGGCTAAAACGTGAGTATGATGCGGGACGACTTGCAGCCTCGTCGCGGCAGGCAGGTGCCTGGGTGGATCACAGCAAGACAAAGGTGGGGTACGAAATAAACTTTACAAAGTATTTTTACGAATACAAACCCCTACGGCCACTTGAGGAGATAAGGGCGGATATTCTGGCGCTTGAAAAAGAAACAGAGGGACTGCTGGAAGAGGTGCTGGGATGAAACCTTATCCGGAATATAAGGATTCGGGGGTGGAGTGGATTGGGGAGATTCCTGATAATTGGAAATCCTTTATGATAAAAAGGCTAACTAAAGTTAAAAGAGGCGCTTCACCAAGGCCCATCGATGACTTAAAATATTTCGATGAGTGTGGAAATTTTGCGTGGGTACGTATAGCAGATGTTTCTGCTAGTGATAGATACTTAACAGAAACGAAACAGACTTTATCCGAATTGGGTGCTTCATTGAGTGTTAAAAGATACCCAGGTGATCTTTTTCTTAGTATTGCTGGCAGTGTAGGGAAGCCAATTATTACAAAAATCAAATGCTGTATTCATGATGGTTTCGTCTGGTTTCCTGATCTGAAAATGAATCCTGAATATTTATATTATATTTTCTCTACCGGATTGCCATATCAAGGACTTGGGAAATGGGGTACTCAACTTAATCTGAATACAGATACAGTTGGAGAAATATATGTTCCAATCCCATCCCAAGAGGAAATAGAATTAATTCTTCAATATCTCGACCACAAGACTGCACAGATAGATTCACTTATTGAAAAGAAAAAAAGGCTGATTGAGCTTCTCAGGGAAGAACGCACTGCTGTTATTAATCAGGCTGTGACAAAAGGACTTGATCCCTATGTCCCCATGAAGGATTCAGGGATTGAATGGCTGGGGGAGATACCCGCGCATTGGGAAGTTAAGAGTTTAAAGTGGGTAATGTCTATAAAAAATGGTGAAGGGATTAAATCAGATGACATTAAACCGAAAGGTGAATTCCCTGTTTATGGAGGTAATGGGATTGCTGGCTACACTGATAAATACAATCATGTTGGAAGTGTAATTGTAATTGGTAGAGTCGGGGCTAAATGCGGAAATGTGCATTTAGTTAATGATAAAATATGGATAAGTGACAATGCGCTAATTATTAGTACTACAAATAATGTCACTTATATCTCGTTACTATTAAAGGCATTAAATTTGAACACACTTGCTAACCAAAATGCCCAACCATTAATAACTGGCACAATGATAAAAGAAAAGATAGTTCCTGTGCCGACCCAAGAAGAACAAGAACTGATTGTAAAGTTTATTTTTTCTGAAACAAAACGCATCGACACCATAATCTCCAAATCTGAAAAAGAAATAGAACTTTTACAGGAATACAGAACAGCCCTTATAAGTGAGGTTGTAACCGGTAAAATAGATGTCAGAGAGGAAAGAATATAATGCAAGGCATTCATACTGAACAGACATTTGAGGAGGCGATTGAACAGGAACTTTTGGGTGGCGGCGGTTATGTGAAAGGCTCGCCTTTGGATTTTGACAGGGAGCTTGCCATTGATAAAAAGGTCCTTATTTCCTTTCTCAAGACTTCTCAGCCAAAGGAATGGCAGAGGCTGGAGGATATTCACGGCCCCAGCATTGAAGCAAATGTCATAAACCGGATCATAAAGGTTATCAATAATCAGGGATGTCTTGAGTTGATACGAAAGGGGTTTACTGATTATGGCGTCCATTTCAGAATGGCATTCTTCAGGCCTGAAACAGGTCTTAATCCGGATACTCAATGGTTATATGACTCCAATATCCTCACTGTTACCAGGCAGGTAAAATACAGCACCAAAAATGAAAACTCCATTGATATGGTGCTTGGACTAAACGGCATTCCTGTTGCCACAGTCGAGCTTAAAAACCAGATGACAGGCCAGAACGCGACCAATGCCAAAAAGCAGTATATGTTTGACCGGGACTCAAAAGAGCTGCTGTTTCAGTTCAATAAAAGGGCGCTCATCCACTTTATGGTTGATACTGATGAGGCCTGGATGACAACCAGACTTGCAGGGGAAAGGACAACCTGTCTGCCCTTTAACATGGGATATAATACCGGAAAGGGAAATCCCCCGAACCCTTCAGGATACAGGACAGATTATCTGTGGAAATATGTGTGGTCTAAAGATAGCTGGATGGACATTATCGGCCGTTTCCTTCATCTTGAAAAAGAGGAAGTGGAGGTAAAGGGAAAAAAGAGCATTAAAGAAAAAATGATTTTCCCACGATTCCATCAGCTTGATGTTGTGCGGAAGTTGTCGGCAGACGCGAAACAGAATGGGGCAGGCAAAAACTACCTGGTTCAGCATTCCGCGGGCTCAGGCAAGTCAAACAGCATTGCCTGGCTTGCCTATCATTTGTCCAGTCTGCATAACAGCCTCGATGAACGTATCTTTGATTCGGTTATTGTGGTTACAGACAGAAAGGTGCTGGATAACCAGCTTCAGGATACTATTTATCAGTTTGAGCACAAGCGAGGCGTGGTCAAAAGGATAGACAAAGATTCCACCCAACTGGCAGAGGCCATCTACAAGGGTTCCAATATTGTAATCACCACATTGCAGAAATTCCCCTTTGTCATAGAAAAAATCGCTGAAATGGAAAAAGAGGATGGTGAAAGGGCCAAAAGAAATTATGCGGTTATTGTTGATGAGGCCCATTCTTCACAGGGAGGCGAATCATCACGAAAGCTGAAAGAGGTGCTGGCAGGCAAAAACCTTGAAGAGGCCATGGAGGAGGAAGCGGAAGATGCTGAAGCCGATGATGTTGAAGATGAGATCCGGAAATCCATGCTTTCAAGGGGGCGGCATAAGAACCTGAGCTTTTTCGGTTTTACTGCCACACCAAAGGCAAAGACACTTGAGGTGTTCGGTGAAAAGGATGAAGAGGGTAAACCGAGGCCGTTTCATCTCTATTCCATGAGGCAGGCTATTGAAGAGGAATTTATCCTTGATGTGCTCAGGAACTACACCACCTACAAGTCCTTTTTCAGGCTGACAAAGGCCATAGAGGATGATCCGAAATTTGATCAGAAAAAGGCAAAAAGGGCCATAGCAAGATTTGTATCCCTTCACCCCCACAACCTGAGCCAGAAGACTTTAGTTATAGTAGAACACTTCAGGCGGGTTGTATCCAAAAAGATCGGCGGGCAGGCAAAGGCCATGCTTGTTACATCGTCCAGGCTGCACGCGGTGAGATACAAGAATGAGTTTGACCGGTATATAAGGGAGAATGGATATAGTGACATTAAAACCCTTGTGGCATTTTCCGGCGTGGTGAATGACGAAGGTATAGAGTATAAGGAGACAGTGATAAACGGGTTTGGTGAGAAGGAGCTTCCGGAAAAATTTGCTAAGGAAGGGTATAATATCCTT
>CAZAST010000117.1:4855-7257 GCA_964487805.1 uncultured Syntrophaceae bacterium | reverse complement strand
GAGTTCATCAAGAGCATCGAAGGGGACAGCTTCCTGGCCACGGGGGGGCCGACCATCGAAAAGTTGCGGAACGCGGATCCGCGGGCCCTGTCCGATTTTACCAAAACGGAACATCCCCAGACCATAGCGCTCATGCTCTCCTATCTGAAGCCCGATCAGGTGGCGGAGATTCTGGAGGATCTCCCCCTCGACAGGCAGCAGAACATCATCAAGAGAATCGCCACGCTGGGGAGCGTTCCCCGCGAGTTTCTCGAAGAAATGACGAAGACGCTCGAATCTGAGATGCTGAGGGGGGGAGAAAGCGAAGAACACGCCGGGGGTGTCCAGGTGATAGCGGAGATTCTTAACAGAATGAGCCGCGCGAGCGAAAAAGGAATCCTCGAATCTCTGGAGGAGACGGAACCGGAGCTGGTGACTGAAATCAGAAACCGCATGTTTACTTTTGACGACATTTTCAAGCTGGACACCAGAAGCCTGAGGATACTGCTGGAAGAAGTGGATCGCGAAGATCTGCCCCGGGCCCTCAAGATCGCCGATGATGACGTAAGACAGAAGGTCTTCGATAACTTGTCGAAGCGGGCCGCCGATATGCTCAGGGAGGATATATCTCTCATGCCCCCCATCCGGCTGTCGGAGGTGGAGAAGAGCCAGAGGGCGATTATCGAGATCGCGAAGAGACTGGAAGCTGAGGAAAAGATAACCTTTGTAGGAAGCGGCCAGAAAGATGAATTCGTATAGCAGGATTATCAAGGCCCGAGACGTAAAGCTGACGGATGCCGGGGGGGAAGGCAGGACCGGATTTGTCCGGGGACTCGGTGCCCCCCGGGGAGATGAGGGCAAAAAAAGAGGGGAGGCTTCCCGGGAAGCCCCGGAAATCACAGCAGAAGAAGTGGCGAGGGAAATGACAGCCCGGGAGGCGGATGCCGACAAACGGGCCTGTGAACAACTGAGGGAGAGCTTGGACCGGGAGCGGAAACATCTGTCCATGGCCTCCGAATCCGCTGCGAAGCTGATCAGAGAACTGGAGACGCTGAAAGAGAAAATCCTGGAGAGTTCCGAAGAGGAGATCCTCGAACTCGTCTTTCTGATAGTCGGGAAGGTGATACACAAGGAGGTGAGTGTCGACCGGGATATCGTCATTTCCGTCCTGAGAGAGGCAATGCGGACCATGCGGGGGAAGGAGGACGTCAGAATCAGGATGAACCCCGAAGACTACCGGCATATAACGGAGACAAACCCTGATTTTCTAGGTAGTTACGGAGACATTACCATCGAGAGGGATGAAGGGATCGACCGGGGAGGGGCTGTAATAGAGACCCAGTCGGGGGCGGTGGATGCCAGGCTGGATCGGCAGGTGGAGAAAATCAGAGGCGCACTGTGTGATGAACATGGATTTTGAAAAATACCGGCGAACCATCGAGGGGGTCGATCCGTTCAATACCTATGGAAAAGTGAGCGGGGTCATCGGCCTTCTCCTCGAGGGGCATAATCCGGAAGCCTCCATCGGCGAGATGTGCAGTGTGTACCCGGAGGGCAGGGACCGAACGATTTCCGCGGAGGTTGTGGGATTCAGGCAAGAGAAGGCCCTCCTCATGCCTTTCGGAGGGCTTGACGGTGTGGGGCCCGGCTGCAGGATCCTCTCCACGGGGAAAAAATCAAATGTCCAGGTGGGGAAAGGACTCCTGGGGCGGGTTATTGACGGCAGGGGGAACCCTATGGACGACAAAGGGCCCATAGAAGTCGAAGCCGAATATCCCGTGTATGCGGACCCCATCAACCCCCTGAAGAGGAGCAGGATAAAGGAACCGATGGATCTCGGAATCCGGGCGATCAATGCGCTTTTCAGCTGCGGCAAGGGCCAGAGAATGGGGGTTTTTTCAGGTTCAGGCGTCGGTAAGAGCATTCTTTTGGGGATGATTGCACGGAATACCAGGGCTGACATCAATGTGATCGGACTGGTGGGGGAACGGGGAAGAGAGGTCCGGGAATTCATCGAAAAGAACCTCGGCAAAGGAGGTCTGGCACGCTCCGTGCTTGTTGTCGCAACGTCAGACATGCATCCCCTCATCAGAATGAGGGCGGCTTATGTGGCGACGGCTATAGCGGAATATTTCAGGGATCAGGGGATGGACGTTCTCCTCATGATTGACTCCCTGACCCGGTTCGCCATGGCCCAGCGGGAGGTCGGCCTTTCGGTTGGGGAGCCGCCGACCACAAAAGGGTACACGCCGTCGGTCTTCAGCCTCATGCCGAAGCTTCTGGAACGGGCGGGAAGCGTGGAGGAGAACGGCAGCATCACCGGCATCTATTCGGTTCTTGTGGAAGGGGACGATTTCAATGAACCGGTCGCGGACGCGGCCCGTTCGATCCTGGACGGTCACATAACCCTTTCACGTGACCTG
>CAZAST010000117.1:0-4845 GCA_964487805.1 uncultured Syntrophaceae bacterium | reverse complement strand
CATTATCCGGCCATCGATATCCTGGGGAGCAGGAGCCGGGTCATGATCGATATCGTCGATGCCGAGCACAGAAAGAGGGCCAATGACATCATCAATGCCGTGGCGGTCTACAGGAAGGCGGAAGATATGATCAATATCGGTGCCTACGTAAAGGGGAGCAATCCCGAGATAGACCATGCCATTGGTATGATAGACAGGATCAACAAGTTTCTGAGCCAGGACATCGGCGAAAACGTCGGGTTCGAGGAGGGGAGGGCGCAGCTCCTCGCGCTCTTCGAATCACAGGAATAGCGTAAATCGGCTCGAAGGCGGGCATATGTTTCAGTTCAGATTGCAGCCGGTATTGGACTACAGAAAAGCGTTGGAGGACCAACTGATGCTTGAATTTGCGGATGTGAAACGACGCCTGGACGGCGAGCGCGAGACCCTGGAACGGATGCGAAGCGAGATGGCGGACCTGGTTTCCCAGCTGAAGACGAGGGGGGAGCGGAAGCTCAGCGCCCCCGATGTCTCATTCTATTTGTCCTATATCAACTACATGCGGGGAGAGGAAAAGCGGCAGGCGGAGATCGTGAGCAGGGTGGGCGAAGAGCTGGAAGAGAAGAGGACGGAGCTTGTCGAGGCCGCCGGGAAGCGGAAAATACTCGAAGTCATGAAGGAGAAACAACTGAAAGACTACCGGATATCGATGACCCTCAGGGAGCAGAAAGAGCTGGATGAGGCTTCGATCCTGCGATCCGTCGGAGGCATGAAACGTGAAGAAGCTGATACGTGCCTGTGAAATCCTTATTGTCCTCCTTCTGCTGACAAAGATTGCCGTGGTTGGAGGCATACTCGAGAATTCAAAAACCGCCGACCTATTTCTAGGCGTCACAGAGGCGTCGGCGGACGCACCGGCAGACGTTTCTCCGCCCGCTCCGGCCAGGGACGTCTTCGAGGACGACCTGTCAGAGGAGAGAAAACTGCTCGCTTCACTCTTGGCCAAGCAGAAGGAGCTTGATCAGCGGGAGGAGATTCTGCGCTCCGAAGAGAAAAAAATCCAGGAGCTCAAGGGTGAAGTTCTCTCAAAGATCGAACAGTTGGAGAATGTTGAGAAGCGGGTAACAGCACTCATTGAAACGGCGGATCAGATGAAGGCTGAAAAGTACCGGAGTATGGCAAAGGTATACGAGTCCACCCCTCCGGCCCGGGCGGCGTCCATGCTGGAAAAACTGGACACCCGGACGGCTGCGATTATCATCATGAATATGAAAAGCAAGAGTTCGGGACCAATCATGGGATATATGAAGTCTGATAAGTCCGTTGTCATCACCGAAGAGATTACCAGAGAACTTGCCAAAGAAACCGTCAAGGCCCAGTAAGCGAGGCCCGGGGCCATGAACGGATCAACATCCATCCAATACAAATCGGCATTTCTTTCGATACAGTAGGCAATCTTTACCCCCCCCTTGCGTTTCCGTCACGGCATCGCATTCATAACCATTTGATATCTAACTTTATATTTCAGTCTGGACCGGTGGTATGTCTCTTGCTCTTTCCCCCTGCAGGGTAGAAAACTACACGCGCAAGGAGAGAACCTTTCAGTGGCAGCAGAAATCAATCCGGTACAGCAGATGCAGGAAAGCGATCCCCTGGGTTCATCCGAGAAGGTAAAGAGAGGAAATCCCGGCGGGGAGACGGGCGACCTGTTGCCTTTTGCCTGCGTTATGGGAGATGCGGTCCGTGCGGTCTCACAAGAAGCGGGAGAACTTAACGCCGGTCTCCCCGGGGCGGATGGGACGCAAAGACAGCCCGATATGAAGAAAGCGGACCGTCAGGGGGAAGGCGATGCCGGAGAGCCTAAGGAAGGGTTGGGAGCGGGGAGAGGCACGGGGAACAAAACGAATCGGTCATTCCCGGTGATTGGAAAGGGGAGAGCGGAGCACTCTCACAAGATCGCCCTGAAGGGGGGAGAGACGAAAGACCCTGCGTTTCCGGTAAACAGATCGGAATGCGGCGGAGGGGATAAAGATCTTAAACCCTCCGTCCATGTCGTGAAGGGTGAGGGCATGGTGAAGGGACTCGAGAGCTCTCACGGGTTACCGGAGAAAGGCGAAACAGTCAGGAATGAAACGGCCAGGAACCTTGATCTCTTTGCGACCGTATCGAAGGGAAAGACGGCACAGACGAGAGGATCGGTTCCCGGTAACGCTGTGCCCACGTCGCAGAAGGACAGCCATCCGCGGATCAGTGCGGAAGGTCAAGTCCTGCTGAAGAGCGACATCCTGAGGGAGGGCAAGCCGGAACGGGTGTCTCCCCTGACAGGGGTTGAAACGGGAGGGAGAAAACCTGACGTCCAGCGGGCCGGATTTCAGATTGGGACTTCGAGCCCGGAAACAGGCGGCATGGTGATTGGGAAGGGTGAGGACCCTGTGGCGGGTAAGATTACCGTGGGTGCCGCTCCCTCCGGGAACGGTACCGCCAGACATGCAACCGGAGCCGACACGGTTCTCAAGAACAGCAGCGCCATCAAGGGGGATGAATATCTCCGCGCGACGGGGTACACGGCGGAATCCCTGAAGACAGGTTTGAGGCAAACGGATGCCGCGAGGGGAAAGGTCACCGTTTATCAGAACGAAGGGAACGAAACCACAAAGGGTGTCCGTTCGGCGGAGGGCAGTCCGGAGCCGAAGGCAAACCTGATGGACGCGGCCGCTGTGAAGGGAAAGAATTTCTCGGAGAAGAGCGGCATGGAGAAAACTCCCGCTTCGCCGGCACGGGATGGAGGCGGAGGTGATATCGGGAACAAACCGGGTTTCAGGGCCGAGGTAACAGCGGGCGGTGATGAGACGGAAGGGACCCCGCACCGGGATGCCGCACAATCGACATCCGTACCCGACAGGAGTATCTCTGCCGGGGGATATCAGCAGGCCGCCCTCCATGTGAGCGACAGACCGGCCATTGTCCCCGAGCATGTCGATATAACCCCCCGTATGGTAATCGACCAGATCGCGGAAGGGGCAAAAATGCCCGGCAGGGTGCGCATTGCGCTCAATCCCCCTACCCTGGGGACGCTGGATATGGATGTCATGGTCAGGGGTAACAAGGTGCATGTCATACTGCAGGCGGAAAGCAGCGACGTGAAACAGATCCTGCAGTCGCATATGGACAATCTTAAGGTCTCTCTCCGTAATCAGGGCCTGGTGGCGGATACCATACAGGTGTTCGCACAGGAAAAATCGGACGGCAGCGGGTATTACGAGTCCAGCCGGGATACGGCATGGTTCGGGGAGGGCAATAACGACAATCGAAGCAGAAACGAGCGGGGATGGGGCGGTGGAGATACCGATTTTTCTGGCTCTACCTCTTCAATGCCGGAAGAAGAGCCCCGACACGTCGCGAGTGAAGGTCGTCTCAGTGTGTTTGCGTAACATTCGTTCCGGCCGTGCCGGAACTCAGGAGGAAATGCCATGTCAACGATAGAAGGTGTGATCGGCAACGGTAGCGGAAGTCTGCAAAGCCTGAAGTCCGCCTCGTTGGGGAAGGATGATTTTTTCCAGATGCTGATAGCCCAGCTTCAGAATCAGGATCCCCTCAATCCCCTCGACGGCACGGACTTTACCGCACAGCTCGCACAGTTCTCAAGCCTCGAACAGCTGTTCAGTATCAACGAGCATCTGGAGCTCATGGGGCTCTATCAGTCGTCCCTCAACAGCGCCCAGGCGTTGAATCTGATCGGCAAGGAGATCACTGCGAGTGGTGACAGTGTTATCGCCGATGGATCATCCACTGATATTACGTATACCCTGGCTCAGGATGCCGGCAAGGTCACCGTCAAGATCTACAATGAGGAGGGTCTTCTTGTGGATACCCTCGAACCGGGGGCCGAGGGGCAGAAGACTGGCGATAACACAATCACCTGGGATTGCAGCGGCGTCGAGAGCGGCACGTACACCTTCGATGTATCCGCGGTTTCGGTAAACGGGGATGCGATAAGGGCCGATACGGTCATGACGGGTACGGTGACGGGGGTCACCTTCATGGACGGAACCCCCTTCCTCTCCATCGGCGGGCAGACGGTCTCCTTCGGGAGTATCCTCTCCGTGAAGGAGCCGGGAACGTAACGATAGAAAGCGGGGCCTCGATTGCCCCATGGAAGGGCGATCCGTCCGCATACAGAGAATACATGTGATACTATATTACTTTTAAACATGGAGGTACGAAGAGATGGGGAGTTCATTATTTGCCGGTATTTCGGGTCTGACGGCCAGTAACAAACAACTGGACGTCATCGGTAACAACATAGCCAACGTCAACACCATCGGATTCAAGGCCGGGAAGATATCATTCGGTGATATCCTGAGCCAGAGCATCACGGGCGGCGCGGCGTCGGGAATGCAGGTCGGCCGCGGCGTCGAGGTCACCTCGATCGCGACACAGTACGCTTCGGGATCGTTCGAGACAACGGCGAACGCCACGGACCTGGCCATCGACGGCGAGGGGTTCTTCACCGTCAAGGATGACGAGGGAGGAGAGTACTACACCAGGGCCGGTTCATTCAGTCTCGACAATCAGGGGTATCTGGTCAATACCAACGGGTACAAGGTACAGGGGTATAACTTGACCGCTGCCAATCCGTTTACCATAACGGATATCTCCCTTGCCAACGTCCAGTCCGTTCCCATCACTACCACCGGCATTTCCATCGGCGCGAACCTGGATTCCGCGAGTGTCACAGGATCGACCTTCAACGCGTCCCAGACGGTCTATGATTCCCTCGGCGGCGAACATGCCCTCAAGGTGACATTCCAGAAGACGGAAGGGACCGGATACTGGGGATTCAAGGGATATCTGGACAACACGGTC
>CAZAST010000116.1:0-7300 GCA_964487805.1 uncultured Syntrophaceae bacterium | reverse complement strand
AAGACGTAATGGAAATTCTTCGCCATTTTTGCGGCGGCCTCTTTCATTTTTCCCCCCGCCGCGGAGGGATCCGACGGAGGGGAGCGCTATACGGTTCAGGTCGCGTCATACAAGGATATGGACGCCGCCGTTACACTCACTAATCTCCTCAAAGGAAAGGGTTACAACCCTGTCACCAGAACAGTTGAAATTCCCGGGAAGGGGGAGTGGAAACGGGTATGCCTTGGTGATTTTGCGGGCCGGGAGGAGGCCTTGAATGCGGCGGAAACCATGAGGGAAAAGGGGGACATCAAACATTTTCTGATCGTGAAGATCGATCCCGCGCCGTCCAAACCCGCGAAACCCGCGTCCCCGAAACCCGGTCCCGTGAGATCCGATCCGGCAAAGCCCGATCGGGCGAAGGCCGAATCCCCTAAGACGGTCTCGGCTCCCCAACCTCAGAAGGAAGAGCCTGTGGCGCAGAAAGAGAAGGAGACAAACGAACCCTCTCCTCCGTCTCTCGTTTTACTGAGAAAGCAGATCCCCCCCTCTCCTGCCGCATTGGAGAAGAAGGGGGTGGCGCAGCCTGCGCTAGACGCTGTGCAGCCTTCCGAAAAAGGAAGAGGCGCTGATGCGAATACGGAAGGGAGCGGCGCTCTCGAAGATTTCGCGTCAGGGAACTATGAGAGTGCTCTGAGAAAATTCAAGAAGATACTCGAGATCAAACGGGATGAAGACGCGCTGAGACGGGCAGCCGACTGCCATTATTTTCTGGGAGAAAAGGGGGACAAAAACCATCTTTCCGAGGCGATCGACCGCTACAGGGATGTCATCAGAAATTACCCCGGCCTCAGTGAAGAGAACGCCCAGGCCACCTACCGGCTTGGCGACACCTACCGGCGCCTGGGTCTTAATTACGAGGCCGCAGCCGAATTCAAGACCGTGTTTTCCAACTACCCCCGGTCGGACTATGCCCCGGAATCCCTCTACATGACGGCGGTATTGCTATACGAGACCAAGCGATTTGATGAAGCGGTCACTATCTATAAGGAATATATAGAGCGATTTCCGGATGGCCCCCGCGTGAGGGAAGCGTACTTCGGCGTGGGGGATTGCTACTCCCAGATGCGCCAATTTAATGACGCCAATGCCTGGTACGATAACGCCTTGAAAAAATGGCCCGAACTGGAGGATATCCCCGGGGCCGGACTCATCAGGATGGGGGGGCATTACCTTCAGGCCGGAAAGTACAAAGAGGCGCGCGATGTCTTGTTTGTCTATCTGAATCTGTACCCCGACGGCAGCCATGCCAGGGACGCCCTCTCAGAGATCGCCCGCTCCTTCGTCAAGACGGAACAGACCCGTCCCGCGCTGAAGATGCTCAGCCTGCTTATCGATCGATATCCCGGAAGCAGGGAGGCGGTTGAGAGCGCCCTCATGATGGCCAATCTGGGAGTTGATAATCCGGGGATTCCAGTGCCGGGGGACATCCTCGCCGGAATGAACTGCTACCGCAACCCGGTCGAGGCTTACCGTGCCATGGAAGGAACCCTGTCCGACCCCGCCATGGAGGAGGAAGCGGCTTTCAGAAAGACGGTAGCCCTCATAAAGACAGAACGGTACCGCGAAGCGTTTGACGAAGGGCGTGCCCTTCTTGCGAATTTCCCCCGCGGGAAGCACCGGGACGCGGCGGAAAAAAATCTCGTCACAGCGGCGCGGCACCTTATCGACGGGTATTACAAGGAGAATGACCATGTTTCGGTAGTCGATCTGTACTACAGGCTTGACCGGGCGGTTTTGTTCGGGGACGGAGATTATGACATGCTGTCCCGGATCGGCAGGAGCTTGGTGGAGATGAACCTCCTGGACCGCGCAGACGGATTTTTTGAGCAGATGGCGCGCTCATTCGATGACGATGTACAAAGGCGAAAAATTTCACTTGAGATGGCGAAGATCGATTACAGGAGGGGCCGTCTCGGGGATGCGAGGAAGAAACTCGAGATTCTGACGGGAGAGAAATCCGGGGTTGACGGGGAGACGGCTGCCGCCGCCCGGACCCTGATGGGTGATATCGCCTGGCAGGAGGGTCGCTTCAGGGAAGCGGCAGGGTTCTATTCCGCCGCGCTTGATTCCGGAGCGGACCCGGAGGAGGGTGTAGCGGTCCGGAAGAGATACGCCGATGCCCTGCGGGAGATGGGAATGTACTCGTCGGCGCTGGTAAACTACCGGAGGATACTCGACGGGTGCGGGAGCGCCGCGACCAGATGTTCTGTTCCCGTGGTTGCCCGTTCCTATGAAGGGGTGGGGGATTGTCTGTACCGGAAAGGGGAGTACCGGCAGGCGCTCCGCATGTACGAACAGTCCATACAAGCCGTCCCCGAAGGGGAGCGGGACATGTGGACCCTGCTCAATATCGAGCGAGGGTACGCGAAACTGGGAACGAAACCTGCGGAAGGAGTATCAACGGCTCCGGTCCCGGAAGGAGAGGGGGACGAGTTCTGGTCGAGGGTCCGGAATTACTATCGGGCCGATCGAAACTGGACCGAGAGGTACGGCTCCTATATCCGGGACTCTTAGCTTTAAAGACCATGTCCCGTGCACAACGGATTATGAGGAAACAATCTTTCACTGGTTATGACGGGTTATGAACAGACAAACGATCCTGATTGTTGATGACGATCCCTCCATGAGGACGGTCCTTTCCGATTATCTGGAGAGCCGCGGATACAGAGTGCGCGCCTCGGGGAGCGGAACCGACGCGCTGGAAATCTTTCATCATGAGGCCTTTGACGCCGTCGTGACGGATATGAAGATGCCGGGGATCAGCGGCATGGATCTCCTGCGGGGCGTCAAGGAAATCAACCCCCATGTCCCCGTGGTCGTCATGACGGCTTACGGGACGGTCAACACCGCTGTTGAAGCGATGAGGGAAGGGGCCGAAGATTTCATCATGAAACCCTTCTCCATGGATCATCTGGAAGCGGTTGTGAAAAAGGTGCTGGCCGGAAAGACCGCGGGAGAGCGGAACGATCAGTTTCGTCCTGAGGGGTCTCCTCCGAGAGGCTCTCTGTCGGAGGGGAAAAAGATCGTCACCCGGGACCCGGCGATGCTGAATCTTCTTGAAACGCTGAAGAGCGTCTCACGAAGCAGGGCGAGCGTTCTTATACAGGGGGAAAGCGGCACGGGAAAGGAACTGATCGCGCGCCACATCCACCGTCACAGCGACAGGGCTCACATGCCCTTTATCGGCGTCAATTGCGCCGCCATCCCCCACAATCTTCTCGAGAGCGAGATGTTCGGGCATGAACGAGGCGCCTTCACCGGCGCGGCGCGGAGACGGTTGGGAAAGTTCGAAACGGCCAACGGAGGAACCCTGCTCCTGGACGAGATCAGCGAAATGGATCTGCCGCTCCAGGCGAAACTCCTCCGCGTGATACAGGAATCCGAGGTGGACAGGCTGGGCGGGGGAGAACCCGTTCCCGTCGACGTCAGGATCATCGCCACAACCAACGCGGATCTGAAGAAACGGATCGGGGAGAAGGCGTTCCGGTCCGATCTTTACTACCGCCTCAATGTGGTGCCGGTCAAGATCCCCCCTCTCCGTGAGCGCGCGGGGGATATACCGCTTCTCAGCGACTACTTTCTGGAGAAGCACAGCCGGTTCGGGGCGGGGGAGAAGCCCTCCCTGTCCAGGGAGGCCTCGTCCCTGCTGAACGGGCACCGGTGGCCGGGGAACGTGCGGGAACTGGAACATGTGATAGAGCGCGCGGTGCTCCTGTGCGGCGGTGAGGAGATCCTTCCTGAGCATCTCTGTCTCGAAGACGAAGAGGGGGAGAATATACAGGCGGCGGCGATTGACCGGGCCCTCGCCCAGGGGACAACGCTGAGAGATATGGAGAAGAGTCTTATTTTCAGGACCCTTGAACGGGAGAACGGAAACAGGACCAGAGCGTCGGAAATACTGGGGGTCAGCGTGCGGACCATCCGGAACAAGCTCAACGAATATAAGAACGAGGCGAAGGGGAAGCGGCAGGAGGCGGAGGCCGGATGATCCCCGGCGGAACATGTTACCCTGTTTCGGCCCCGTTGTGGTACGGGCATTGCATGAAAAACAGCATCGCCCACTATCCCGAGGAGACACGATGGACGCATTATTTGGAAAGAACGTAGATATCCTGTCCGCGGTTCTTGATTTTCGGTCGGAACGGCACAAGGTGATTACATCGAATATTGCCAATATCGATACCCCGAATTACCGCCCCAAGGACATTGTTTTTCAGGAAGAACTGAAGGAGATGATCGAGGGGAAAGAGGGTGTGAAGGTGACCGGAACCGGGAAGGGACATCTCCCCGTGAAGGGTAAGCCGGGGGATGCGGATTATGAGGTGGTCGAGACCGGGAGGAATGTTGATCTCGACACTGAAATGGCAAAACTGGCGGAGAACAATCTCATGTACAATCTTGCCGTTGAATTGCTGGCCCGGAAGTTCAAGGGTCTGGAAACCGTTTTGCAGGAGGCGAAGTAATATGGATTTTCTGTCGACTTTCAGGGTTTGTTCGTCGGGGCTTTCGGCCCAGAGAGCCAAGATGGATGTGATCGTGTCCAACCTTGCCAACGTCAATACGACACGTACGCCGGAAGGAGGGGCATATCGAAGGAAGGTTGCCGTCTTCGCGTCCGAACCGGCAGGGGAGAGTTTCGAGGAAACTCTGCGAATGGTCAAGGTGGATCGCATTGTGGAGGACAAGAACAGTGTCAAGCTGGTCTTCGATCCGGATCATCCCGACGCCAATGAGAAGGGGATTGTAGCCATGCCCGATATCAATACGGTGAGCGAGATGGCGGACATGATCGTGGCCAACAGGGCTTACGAGGCCTGCGTCACCGCCTTCGATTCCACAAAGAACATGGTTATGAAAGCGCTGGAGCTCGGAAAATAAAGGGGGTGGCTGAATAATGAATGATATGACGATTCGAAACGATCTTGTCTCCTCCATTGCCGATACCCGTGGAAAAGGCGAGGCTGTTCGCGAGGGGAACGGTTCCTTCGGAGATCTCCTGCGCGACAAGGTCGAGGAAATCAACCGAATGAAACTGGATGCCGATGAAGCCGTGGCGCGGGTATCGCTCAGTGATTCAGGAAGCATCCATGAGGCAATGATCGCTCTTGAAAAAGCGGATATTTCCTTCAAGGCCATGATGCAGGTGAGAAACAGGGTACTGGAGGCCTATCAGGAGATCATGCGGATGCAGGTGTGATGCCTGTCACGAGAGGTAAGGAATGGATTCAGTGGCACATTTTTTTGCTCAATTGGGGAAGCTTTTTAACGCTCTGACACCGGCGAAGCGGGTATCGATCATTGCCGTGGCCGTTATTATCCTGGTCAGCATCTCGGTATTCGTTGTATCGGTCAATACAAAGGAATACGCGGTGCTGTTCACGAATCTTTCCACCGAGGACGCGGGGAGGATTGTGGGCATGCTGCAGGAAAAGAAGATCCCCTATAAGCTGGCGGGCGCGGGAAACGCCGTTTCCGTTCCGAAAGAACACGTCTCCGATCTGCGCCTCGAACTGGCGGTCTCCGGACTTCCCTCCGGAGGGGTGATGGGGTTCGAGATCTTCGACAACAAGAACTTCGGTGTGACCGATTTTGTTCAGCAGCTCAATTACCAGCGGGCTCTCCAGGGTGAACTGGCGCGCACCATCAACGGCTTGGACGAGGTCCAGCAGAGCAGGGTTCACATCGTTATCCCCCGTCAGTCGCTGTTTGTCGATGAACAGACGAAACCGACGGCTTCCGTGATTATCAAACCCCGGTCGGGGCGCACACTCCGGACATCGCAGGTGGAAGGGATCGTCGCACTGGTGTCGAGCAGTGTTGAAGGACTGTCGCCGGAAGATGTCATGGTGGTGGACAGCAGCGGCGCTATCCTATCAACTGCCTCCGTGGGCGACGGGTCGCCCCTCTCGAAGCGTGTTTCTTCGCAGATAGAATATCAGAGAAACATAGAGAAAGACCTGGCCAACCGGATCCAGTCCATGCTGGAGAAGGTGGTGGGTACGGGAAAGGTTGTGGCGAAGGTGTCCGCGGCCGTTGATTTCAAGGTGGTGGAGAAAACGGAGGAAGCGTACGACCCTGAAGAGCCGGTGGTAAGGAGCATGCGCCGCAACAGCAGGAAGTCGACCCTGCCCTCTGAGGGAGGAGAATCCACAGTGGCCCCCACCGCCGAAGGGCGCGCAATGAGCTCGACCGGGGGGCGCGAAGAGACGAACGAGGTGATCAACTACGAGATAAACCGTGTTGTCAGCAAGACGGCCCTGCCGGTTGGGGAACTGGAAAGGCTTTCCGTGGCAGTGCTGGTTGACGGCGTATACACCAAAAACGACAAAGGGGCCGAGGAATTTCAGCCGCGATCGAAAGAGGAGATACAGACCCTCGAAAGCCTCGTGAAGAAATCGGTCGGTTTTGACGCTGCGCGGGGCGATCAGGTGGCGGTCACCAGCATCCCCTTTCAGAAACTTGAACTGGGCATGCCCCCCGCCGGGGAGGGAGGGTTCCGGACGATACTGTTTGCGGCCGCTCCCGTTATGAAATATGCCGCTTCCTTTATCGCGCTCATGCTCGTTCTCTTCTTCGTTCTCCGCCCGCTGATCAAATTTATCCTGGCCACGGGGGGGGATAGCGGCGCCGGAGTGAGACGGTTGTCGTCGGTAGGCGCGGGCGGTCCTCAATTCAATGTTGAAAACTCCCGGCTGGAAGGGGGCGCTTCCCTTCCGGAACTGGATGTGCAGAGGTTCAGAGAGGTGGACACCCTGAGAAACCTGGCCGGACAGGACGCCCGTGAGTTCGCCGAATTGCTGAAAACCTGGCTTAGATAATGCGAAGGAACAGAGGACTGCGAGGGATTATCGCAGCATCCTTTCCGGTGTTTCTGCAGGAATTTTTGATTCTGTGAAGGAGATGTGTGGCAGGCATGACGAATGAAGAAAAAGCGGCGCTGGTCCTTTTGTCTCTGGGAGAGGAAGCTGCGGCAAGCGTCATGAAGAATCTCGATGTGGAGGATATCAGGCGCGTCGGGAAGTGGATGACCAAGATGAAAGGTGCGGCCCAGAAGGATGTCGAAGACGCCGCCGCGGAATTCAATAATCTCATCAGGGGGAAGCGATCCGGACTCCTGACGGGACAGGGCAAGTTTGTGGAAAATGTCATCCTGAAGGCCTTGGGTGAGAGCAGGGGGAGGGAGTTCATAAAGAGCATCGAAGGAGACAGCTTCCTGGCCACGGGGGGGCCGACCATCGAAAAGTTGCGGAACGCGGAT
>CAZAST010000115.1:0-7319 GCA_964487805.1 uncultured Syntrophaceae bacterium | reverse complement strand
TGCTGAAAGGTCTTCTTGAGCGGGGAGTGCCGATCTATCCGGGACCGGAGCGCGCAGCCCGCGCCCTGGCAGCCCTGCTGAAATATTACACATGGCGAGACAACCTGCTGTAACGGAAATAGTGCGGCGTGGCGATGACATGAGTATTCGCCACCGCCTCAGACAGGGGGATCACTGGTTCCGCTTGGTGTTCCTATAGATTTCCCTGATTCATGTCTTGTGGGCGCGGGTATTATTATTCAGGCGGGAGAGTCGAGGAACGTGCGATAGTCCACCATCCTCTTCAGGGCCCGGACGGCACGCTCCGGCGTGGGATACGAAACGACCCGGTGATTCATCAGATCCGAGCGGTGATTGTCGTAGTCTCCCAGGGTTACCACGATGATCGGTTTCCCCGTCTGTTCGGACAGTCGCCGCGTTTCTTCCAGAACCACATCGTCCTGAGCGATATATTCCTTCGCAAATTCACGCGCGAAGGCCACCGTCTCTTTCAGCTCTGTGGGACCTTCCACACTGGTGTTGAAATCCATGGCGCTCTGGATAGAGCCCCCCAGGGCAATCACGGAATCCACCTCGTCCCACTCAGCCAGCGCCTTCAGACATTCCAGGTATGGTTCCGAGGTGATAACCGCCGCCATATCCACGGGATTTCCATGGCTCCAGTAGGGAGGGAGCACCTTGTTCAGCCGCTCGATGAGGGTATCGGAAAGTCTTGGAATAACGAGGCCGTTTTCTTCACAGGCATCGGCGGTGATCACCCCCCAGCCGCCGCCGCGGGTCAGAATACCCACGCGGTTGCCCCGGGGAATCGGACAGGCCGAAAAGGCCTTGGCACAGTCAACCAGACCCTGGCTGTCTTCGATCTCTACGATTCCCGCCTGGCGAAAAGCCGCGCGCAAAACCCGGGACGAAACGGCCATGGCCCCGCTGTGTGACGCCGCCGCGGTGCCCCCTGTCTGGGTCCGTCCCCCCTTGAATATCAGTACCGGTTTCTCTCTGCACACCCGCCGTGCCACCTGGTAGAGATGTGAGCCGGGGTCCAGCCCTTCCATATAGCCGAGGATGACTTTCGTATCCGTGTCCCCGGCAAAATAGGTCAGGTAATCCTCACATTTCAGATCACCCTCATTCCCGCTGCTGACAAACTTCTCAAATCCGATCCCCTTGTTGTTTCCCCAGTAGAGCATCTGGACGCCGACATTTCCACTCTGGGAAAACATGGAAATCCCGCCGTGCAGGGGTACCACCGGGGGCATCAGAGCGTGAAGGTTGCATCCGGCGCTGAAAACGCCCATGGTATTGGGGCCCACCAGGTTCATCTCGTATCCGCGGGCCTTCTCAACGATTTCCTGCTCCATCAGGGTCCCCTCGGGGCCCGTTTCACTGAACCCGGAGGTGATCACAACGACATTGCCCACCCCCTTCCGGCCGCATTCATCAATCAATGCCGATACGGTGAGGGCCGGCGTGGTAATAACGGCACAGTCCACCGGACCCGGTATGGCCTGGAGTGAAGGATAGCAGGGAACACCGAGAATCGTTTCAAGCTTCGGGTTGACCGGATAAACCGGGCCTTTGAAACCTTCTTTGAGGATATTCAGAAGGACGATGAAGCCCCATTTGACGGGAGTTGCAGAGGCCCCTATCATGGCGATGCTTTTCGGGTTGAACAGTCTGTCAAGATTTCTGTGCATCATAATATCCCGTCCGTCTCATGGGGACAATAACACCGTCTCAATATGCTCTTCCATGATAGTTTTCTATCAAATCTTTTGCCCGGCGTCAAATGCGTGGTTTCTGTGGAAAATGCTCTCTTACCTGCAACTGTGCATAATTTCTTTGACAAATCATTCCGGGCGTGTATTGTTTCTCTTATATGGAAAGAGCGTTTCAGGGGGGATAATCCATGAAGAATATCAGAGATGCCGTGTCGCGGTTCATCAGTTTCATCAGAGGCGATATCTGGCGGGTCCGCCTGAAGGACCTGCCACGGAAGCAATCTTTTTTTGTCAAGCAGTTACGGGTTTTTCTCCTGTCCGTACGCGGATTCGATGAGGACAAATGCCAGTTGCGGGCATCGGCTCTGACGTTTTATTCCCTCATTTCCATCGTCCCCGTGGTGGCAATGGCCTTCGGTATTGCGAAGGGATTCGGTTTCGACAAGCATCTTGAACGGCAGCTCCTGGAACAGTTCCAGGGTCAGGAAGAAGTGATTTCGCAGGTCATCACTTTTGCCGATTCATTGCTCACCAACACAAGGGGGGGTCTCATCGCCGGTGTCGGTATTATTGTTCTCTTCTGGGCGGTCATTAAGGTCCTCAGCAATATCGAAGCTTCATTCAATGATATCTGGGGGATACGAGAGGCGAGAAGCTGGGGAAGAAAATTCAGCGACTACCTTTCCGTCATGCTCCTCGGACCGATTCTCATGATTGTTTCGAGCAGCCTCACGGTTTTCATCACCACGCAGGTAACGCTGATCATGGAAAAGATTTCCCTCCTGGGAATATTCAGTCCTCTCATCTCGTTCGTGCTCAAAGTGCTCCCCTACGGCATTATCTGGGTTCTGTTCACCTTTCTCTATATCTTCATGCCCAACACCAAGGTAAGTTTCAAATCGGGCCTCCTGGCCGGCATCATTGCGGGAACCATCTATCAAATCGTTCAGTTCGGTTACATCACCTTCCAGGTGGGGGCCGCGAAATACAACGCCATCTATGGAAGCTTCGCGGCGCTCCCCCTGTTCCTCATCTGGCTCCAGTTGAGCTGGCTGATCGTCCTCTTCGGGGCGGAATTTTCCTTTGCCCATCAGAATGTAGATACCTATGAATTCGAGCCCGACTCCCTCAATATCAGCGGTTCCTTCAAGCAGCTTCTCTCTCTGCAGATTGCCCACCTGCTGGTTTTGAATTTCGCGGCGGGAGAAAAGCCACTGACGGCCACGCAGATCTCTCATCGTCTCGAGATTCCCATTCGCCTGGTGCACCAGATATTGTACGAACTGGGGGCGTGCGGGATCGTCTCCGACACCCAGACCGAGGAATACAAGGAACCCGCCTACCAGCCCGCCCGTGACATCGGTACCCTGACCATACGGTTTGTGATTGATTCGCTCGATGACAGAGGAACGGACAGTATCCCCGTGGCCCAGACCGACGAATCGAAGACCCTTTCCACGATATTACAGACCTTCAGGGACGAGGTGGCGCAGTCTCCGTCGAACCGGCTGCTGAAAGATATATAGAAAAACAACAGGTTTCAACATTCGACATGCCCTGTTCCTCGAAACATGATTGTTGAGACGTTGCCCGCCTCACCTAAAGGCTGTGACACATCTATTGACATTAGTTTCTATTTAATGTATTTAGTATGCTGAAATTACACAAAATAACTGTGACAAAAATTTTGACAAGAATAGTGACAAAAAAATGAATAAAAACGGTATTACAAAAATACCTACTTTCAAATCAGGGAATTTTGTATTCAGCAGCACATATGACCGTACGGAACTTGACCCCAAGATTTACGGCCTGACGGTACTGTATAAGACGGTTATTTCTTTGCCGATATTGCCGGAATGGTCTGCTCATTTTAACTCTGAAATTATCAAGAAATCCATTTTCGGGACGGCAGCTTTGGAGGGCAACCCTCTCAGTGAAGAGGATGTAGGTAAAATAATCGAAGACAAGGGTAAGAAGGAGGCGGGGCAGAGGGCGGAACAAGAAATTATCAATCTCAAGACGGTTTATGAGACGATACGGCAAAAAAAGCCTGCCGCCCAACCGGTGAACCTCGAAGAATCAACGATAAAAGAAACCCACAAAGCGATTACCCGGAACATAGATTATGTGGCAAACATACCTGGAAACTATCGAACTCACGAGGTTAAAGTGGGAGACAGAGATCATGGCGGTGTATACACCCCGCCAAAGTGTTTGCCTGACATTCAGAACCTTATGAAAGAATTTTGCACATGGATGAATAGCAAGGAAACAATGAGCCTCGATGCATTTGTCAGGGCGGCCCTGTCGCATTACTATCTTGGGCTCATTCATCCTTTTGGCGATGGAAACGGAAGAACGGCAAGGGTTATGGAGGCGTCGCTCCTCCATCTATCGGGTATTCGGCTGGTACCGACCATGCTGTCAAACTATTACTACAAAAACCTGGACAATTATTTTTGGGCGTTTTCTTTGGCCAGAAAGAACAAGGATCATGATCTGACACCATTTATCAGATTTGTATTAGATGGGGTCATGGCTTCGCTCAAAGAGATTGAACGGGGAGTCGTGTCAAACCTGCAGCGATTGCTTATGAGAGAGTACCTGGCGTTTCTCAGGAAGAGTAAAATGATCACTCAAAGGCAAAACGATCTCATTGACATCATACTTGATTATGACCCTTATGGGACTATAACCCTTCAGGATCTGATAAATACTTCACCATACAAGGCCCTGTATCGAGGGATATCAGAAAGAACCGCACGGCGCGATCTGCAACGATTGTATGATGTATCATTACTCCGTTTGGAACAAGGCAAATATTCACTGAACTTTGCCACGTTCCAGTAACAGCAGGCTGCAATGTTTTAATTCTGGCGAAAAATCCCCGTCTGTAAGGGTGTGAATTCATCTGATGAAAGGGAGGGCATCGGGATGGGCGCATTCAAGGAATACGATCAGTACGACGGCCTCGGGATGGCCGGGCTTGTCAGGAAGAAGGAAATCTCCCCCGCGGAGCTGTGCGAAGAGGCGATACAACGGATCGAAAAACTCAATCCCACACTGAATGCGGTCATAACCCCCATGTTCGACCTGGGGCGAAACGATATCGAGAAAGGCCTCCCCGAAGGGCTCTTCACCGGGGTCCCCTTTCTCCTGAAAGACCTGGTCGCGGCGTACGCCGGCGTGCCCCTGACCGGCGGGAGCAGGGCATACAGAAATTATATCCCGGACGAGGACTGCGAGTTGGTCAAGCGGTTCAAGAAGGCCGGCGTCGTGATCATGGGGAAGACGAACTGTCCGGAGTTCGGCCTCATGGGGATCACGGAGCCCGAGCTGCATGGTCCGACCCGCAACCCCTGGAATACCGACCACACGCCGGGCGGTTCGAGCGGAGGCTCCGCTGCCGCCGTGGCGGGCGGAATGGTGCCCATCGCCTCGGGAGGAGACGGCGGTGGTTCGATCCGCATCCCCTCGTCGTGCTGCGCCCTCTTCGGTCTCAAACCGACGCGGGGCCGCAACCCGACCGGCCCTGACCACGGGGCGATCTGGCAGGGCGCCGTCGTCGAACATGTCATCAGCCGTTCCGTCCGGGACAGCGCGGCCATGCTGGACGCGACCTGCGGGGCGGATGCGGGGGCTCCCTATATCATCCCGCCGCCGGAGCGGCCGTATATTGAGGAGATCACAAGAGACCCCGGCTCGCTGAAAATAGCCTTCAACACGCGCTCTCCCCTCGATACGGAGGTGCACCCCGAGTGCGCGCGGGCCGTGGAAAAAACGGCCCGGCTCCTCGAAGGCCTGGGACACACGGTTGTAGAGGATCGCCCGGCGATCGACGGAAAGGCCCTGGCAACCAGTTACCTCACCATGTACATGGGGGAGATAGCGGCCGACATCGAGGAACTGGAGCTCATACTGGGCAGAAAGACGAACCGAGGCGATGTGGAGGCGCTGACGTGGACCCTCGGCCTCCTTGGCCGCACGTATTCCGCGGGCTATTTCGTAGAGCAGATGCGCGAATGGGGAATGGCCGCCCGGACGATGGGCCGGTTTCATGAAACGTACGATCTCTACCTCACGCCGACCACCGCGTCCCCTCCCGTCAGGATCGGGGAACTGAAGCCGAAGCCGGCCGAACGCGCCCTCCTGACTATCGTGAACTCGATGGGGCTGGGGAAATTGCTGAAACTGTCCGGGATCGTGGACACTCTCGCCGTGCAGAGCCTCTCGAAGACCCCTTTCACGCAGTTAGCCAACTTCACCGGCCAGCCCGCGATGTCCGTTCCCCTGCACTGGACGGACGAGGGCCTGCCCTGCGGGGTCCAGTTTATCGGACCATTCGGAGACGAAGCGACGCTGCTTCGCCTGGCGGCCCAACTGGAACAGGCACAGCCCTGGTTCGACCGGAGGCCGCCGGTAGTTGGATAGGCGGGTAAACCCCGACAAGCAAATATCAAGAAAATGGATGGAAGTTGATTATGAGGGCCTAAAGAGTATTTTAATTTGCAGCTTTCACCTGCAAGCAAATATCCTCGAAAACTTCGCATACTGATGATTGCGGATTGAAAGATCTCGATAAAATATTCAGGTCATATAGCCCATTGAATTCCTTTCCTACTATGACAAGGAATTATTTTTGTTAAGAAATGTAAAATGACAGTATTCCAAATTATTATGTGGTATAGAGGCGATGGGCAGATCGCTCTGGTAGCTTTTTTATCGGGTGTGGCATCCAAAATCCCCTTGGCTGGCAACAGCAAACTTTCCAGATAAAAGAAAAGAATCATGCGCATAAGAATCCAGGAAGCTTTTAATGTCTATTCACATCTGGTAGGCGTCATTGCGGCGGTGGTCGGCACTGTATTTTTAGTGCTAGTCGCATGCCATTCGATTTCAGCGTTGATTGTCGCATTGATTTATGGGAGCTCAGTTATCTTTCTTTTCTTAGCGAGTGCACTTTATCATGCCTTTAAGAAAAGGGAAAATGAGCTGTCTTTCTGGAGAAGAATGGACCGCCTCGCCATCTTTTGCATGATCGCCGGCACTTCGACGCCTGTCTGTTATATGTACCTAGACGGTCCCTGGCGCTGGTCAATGATTGCAGTCCAGTGGGGACTTGTGGGATTCGGGCTTGTCTCTCAACTTTTTTTCCCTCGGGCACCGAGAGTTCTTTATTTCATTATTTATTTCATCATGGGTTGTCTTTCGCTCATTCCGATTAAACAGATGCTGCCATCCATGACCATCGTGCCGGGGATTTTGTTATTTACCGGTGGGGCGTTTTTTACACTGGGCGGTTTAATATATGCAATAAAGAAACCGAGGCTTGTTCCCGGAATCTTCAGCTTTCATGAACTTTTTCACGTCATGGTTCTGATCGGAAGCGGGCTTCACTATGCGATGATTTACATTGTCTATTTCCAAAAGGTCGCCTAGTAGAAAAGGGGACTGATTTATTTTTCACGATGGGGCTGGGGAAATTGCTGAAACTGTCCGGGATCGTGGACACGCTCGCCGTGCAGAGCCTCTCGAAGACCCCCTTCACGCAGTTAGCCAACTTCACCGGCCAGCCCGCGATGTCCGTTCCCCTGCACT
>CAZAST010000114.1:0-7326 GCA_964487805.1 uncultured Syntrophaceae bacterium | reverse complement strand
TCCGGGGATAATCACAAGCTCCGAACCGGTTATCGATTCTCTGAGCGTTTCGCATCCAGCCACAAAGGGGGTGTCTTCCTCTCCCCGGAAGATCAGGGTTGGCGCCTGTATCTTTCCAAGCCCGTCCGTGACCGGCTGCCACGTGCCGAATGACCTCGCCACGTAGATATAGCCGTCTACCGATGTTTCCATCGTCTTCCGTCTGGCCACCTCTCGTAATTCGGGATGCCGCCGGAAGCGTTCGATCCTGACGGGATTGTGGGCTGCCTCGTACTCGAACGCGGCCTCAAGGCTTTCCTCACGCGCCAGGTGGTCCAGTTTTGCGCGCATCTCCGCATATCCGGGGGGAGGCTCTACTTGTCCGGCCGAGGTATCCACCAGCACGAGGGCTTTCAACATGTGGGGGTGGTCGACGGCAAACTGGAGCGCCACATATCCACCCATGGAATGTCCCATGAGACAGCAACGGTCAATTCCGCGCAGCTTCAGCAGTTCGAAGACATCGCTCTTGGAGAGCGGAATCGAGTAGTCTTCCTCCTCATGAGGGGCGCTGGACATGCCGTGTCCCCGATGATCAAGGGCGATAACATGATATTTCGGTGACAGGAGGGGAATCTGGTTGACCCAGTCCCGGCAGCTTCCCGTATAGCCGTGAAGGAGGATGATGGCCTCGCCGGTTCCCGCCTCCTCGTAGTGGAGGCTGACGCCGTTTATCAGTTCATAAGGCATTGCATTCTTCCTTCCGCTTCCCCGCGCCGGAGTCTACGGGACGTGATGCTTTGCATCGTATAATATTCCCTGTCCCATGGCAATTGAAAATTGACCGTCCCGGCTCAAAGCCGGCCGGTATTGCTGAATATGCCCTTTACGTTCTGTTCGGTTTATGACATACTTTTCCCGTATTATGCGCTCCATGTATTTTGTCTTACCGGTTTTTGCCGCGGTGTAGCGCCATGAAAAAGAAGCTTCTGTTTTTTACTGTTCCGGCCAGCCTGCTGATCATATCCGTGATTGCGGGCTACGTCGGGGAGGGGACCGCGATGGATACTAAAGACGGAACAACCGCGCAGGCGACCTTCGCGGGAGGATGTTTCTGGTGCCTGGAACACGCCTTTGAGGGGCGTGACGGCGTCATTGACGCAATATCGGGATACGCGGGCGGGGGCGAAACGGACGCGACCTATGAAAAAGTCTGTTCCGGACGCACCGGCCACTACGAGGCGGTCCAGGTTGTTTATGATCCCTCCAGGGTAACGTATCGCGAACTCCTCGATATCTACTGGCGGAACATCGATCCCACGGACGCTGAGGGTTCTTTTGCCGACAGAGGATCCCAGTACCGGTCCGCCATCTTTTACCATACGGATGAGCAGAGGCTGCTGGCTGAGACTTCCAAAGAGGAGTTGAACGCGTCGGGACGCTATAACAAACCGGTGGCCACAGAGATTCTACCCTTTCCCGGCTTTTACCGGGCTGAGGAGTATCACCAGGATTACGCCCTCAAGAATGCCGACCGGTATGAGGCGTACCGGGTGGGATCAGGGCGCGCGCGATATCTCAAAAAGATGTGGGCTGATGAGGAACGCACTGTCCCCGCCGCCTTTGAGAAACCGTCTTCCGATCAACTGCGGAAAACACTGACACCCCTTCAGTACCACGTAACCCAGGAGGATGGAACGGAACCGCCCTTTGACAATGAATACTGGGACAACAAGCGGGAGGGGATTTACGTGGATGTGGTTTCAGGGGAACCCCTTTTCAGCTCGCGTGACAAATACGATTCACGCACCGGCTGGCCCAGCTTTACGAAACCGATCAAGCCCGATGCGGTGGTTACGAAAGAGGATCGGTCACTATTCCATGTGAGAACGGAGGTAAGGAGCAAGGCAGCCGATTCGCATCTCGGGCATGTCTTTGATGACGGGCCCGCTCCCACCGGCCTGCGGTACTGCATGAACTCTGCGTCTCTGCGTTTCATACCCAGAGAGGCGATGGAACGGGAGGGGTATGGGGCATACCTCACACTGTTTGAATAGAGCCGGGTAATTGGTTATAACGACCCTCCTTCATTTTTTATCCTTGACTGTATGGGGATGAGAAAATATTCAAACCGCTGCGGATGTGTCCGGAGAAATGAAGAGGAAAAAGGAGAAATATGACAGGTCCGATCGCCTTTGACAACGAGAAATATCTGAAACAGCAGACGGCGGAGATTCTGGAGCGGGTCGAGCGTTTTGACGACAGGCTGTATCTGGAGTTCGGGGGGAAACTTTTTCACGACTATCACGCCGCGCGGGTCCTCCCCGGCTACGATCCGAACGTCAAGATCAGGCTTCTGCGCGAATTGCGGGACAAGGCGGCCATTCTCCTGTGCATCTACGCCGGCGATATCGAACGGAAAAAGATGCGGGCCGACTTCGGGATCACCTACGATTCGGACGCCATGAAACTGATCGATGAGCTGCGGGAGTGGGAACTGGATGTCCTGGGCGTGATCATCACCCGTTTCGAAAATCAGCCGTCGGCCGTACTCTTCAAAAACAAGCTGGAACGCAGAGGGGTCAGGGTGTACACCCACAGCTACACCAAGGGATACCCCACCGACGTGGACACCATCGTGAGCGATGAGGGATACGGCTCGAATTCATATGTCGAGACGGACAAGCCTCTTGTCATCGTGACCGGGCCAGGTCCGGGGAGCGGCAAACTGGCGACCTGCCTGTCCCAACTGTACCACGACTACCGGAGGGGCATAAAGGCGGGGTACGCGAAATTCGAAACCTTTCCCGTGTGGAACCTCCCCCTGAAACACCCGGTCAATGTCGCCTACGAGGCGGCGGCGGCGGACCTGGGAGATTTCAACCTTATCGATCCGTTCCACCTCGAAGCCTATGACCGTAAGGCGGTCAATTATAATCGCGACGTCGAGGCCTTTCCCCTTCTCCGGAGGATTCTTGAAAAGATCACCGGGGGGGAATCGTTCTACAAATCCCCCACCGACATGGGGGTGAACTGCTGCGGTTTTGCCATCGTGGACGACGCCGCGGCGCAAGAGGCCGCCAAACAGGAAGTCATCCGGCGCTACTTCAGATACCGGTGCGAGTACGCCATCGGCCTGGCCGAGAGGGAGACGGTCCAGCGGGTGGAGCTCTTTATCAAGGATTTTCACCTGGAACCGGAGAGCAGGAAGGTCGTGCAGCCGGCGCGCGACGCCGCCGTCCTGGCGCAGGAACGGGACAAGGGGAACGAGGGGATCTACTGCGGGGCGGCCATTGAACTGAAGGACGGGACCATCATTACGGGGAACAACTCGCCTCTCATGCACGCCGCGTCAAGCCTTGTCATACACGCGATCAAGCATCTTGCGGGAATCCCGCATAAGATCAAACTGCTTCCCCCGAACATCACCGATTCGATACAGACGCTTAAGACCAAGATCCTCGACGAGACGGCGGTCAGTCTTGACCTGAATGAATCGCTTATCGCTCTGGGGATCAGCGCGACGACCAACCCCGCCGCCCAACTCGCCATCGAGAAGCTCAAAGACCTCAAGGACTGCGAGGTGCACATGACCCACATCCCCACGCCGGGAGACGAAGTGGGGCTGCGGCGCCTGGGGGTGAATCTGACGAGCGACCCGGACTTCGCCACAAAGAATCTCTTTATTTCCTGACCATGGGGAATCGCAATCAGATATTCGTGAGGGCGGCCTCGCCGAGGGAACCCAGGGCCTTTTCAGCCGCCCTCGTCAGGGCTTCGTCATTGCGGTGGTCGAGGGAAAAGACCCGGAAGTGCATGACCCGCGCCGGTATGAAACGGTAGATATCGTTGACCGGCTCCATCGATACCGTCTCCGTGGAGGGATTGTAGACATTGATTTTCTTGTCCCCCTCCGCCATGGGGTTGATCGGCCGCGGGTCCTGCGTCGCGAGATCCACCCGGAAGTCGATCTCCTTCAGGTCGGCCGGAAGGCTGTCCCGTATCTGCCGTTCGTATTCCTCCACCCCGGCGAAACGGATTCCCTTCTGCATACGCTCGATGAAGAACTCGGCCGAATAGGACATCTTCCACTTGACCTGCCTGCCGTGGAGCCTCTTCCACTGTTTCCCCAGCTCCCGTTTCTTTTCGCTGTGCGCCTCCGGCCACCCTTCCACCGCGTTGAAGAGGGTCCAGTCGTCGCACCGGAGGTACGCGTCCAGGTTCTCGGCGGGGTTGCAGGGGAGGATGATGTCCATGGTGTCGCTGAATATCTCCTGCAGGTGGAGGTCGAGGGCCCGCGTCGTCCGGTGGAAATACACGTTGGAATAGAGATTCAGCCGGGCGTTCAGGAACCTGCTGAGGGCCGAGATTCCCACCTGATGGAGCGTGAGCCCTTTGGGGGTGAAGAAGGTATAGAAGCGGAGCCGCTGCGTATCCACCATATCCATGGAGAAGCCGGTCATGTAGGCATCCCGCTGGACGTAGTCGAGGTTGTCCACGGTATAGACGCCGGAGAAAAGCTGCCGGAGGAAATAGAGCCATCCGGGCTGCTCTTTCTCTTCGGTGCCGGGTTTCTTGATGAGGAAGGCGACCTGTTCTGGATCGAGCCCTTCATTGTCCCCGAAGAAGCCTGACGGGCTCCGCCGTATCCGGCGTATCAGCCCCCCCAGCCGCTCCGTAATGATCCGCTGCCCCATGATCTCGTGGGTCAGATGATACCGGCTCAGAAAGTGGTCGTCGAAGAAGTGGCCGTAAGGTCCGTGCCCCACATCGTGGAGGAGCCCCCCCACCCGCAGAAGTTCTTCAATAACAGAGAGGGACGGCACGTTGGAAAAGGTCTCGCGCAGCCCCGGGTAGAGGTGCCTGCCGAACTCGCCGGCCATGTGCATCGTTCCCAGGGAATGCTGGAAGCGGGTATGCTCCGCCGAGGGGTACACCCAGCGCGCGCTCTGGAGCTGGTAAATCCTCCGGAGCCGCTGGAGCCAGGGGGAGTCGATCAGGTCCTGCTCCGTCGTTTCCGGGGGGAGGTCCGGAGAGGGGACGGTGAAGAGGATATACTGGTATATGGGATCGGCGATGAGCGCCTTCCCCCGGTACATCCGCGCGGTCTCGGTGGTTTCAGGCTTCATGAGCGGATAAATACAGGATTTTCGAGGAAAGGGCAAGGGGCGGGAAAGCGGGATTCCCGCAGGCAAGCTCGCCGATAATGAAGGGATGGCACACAACCTCGCCGTTCGTGAGAAGAGTTGCAAGCCCGGCATTCCCCTCCCGGAAATGCGAAACCCAGACGGAGGTATCGACAAGAATCATTCTCTAGGCGCCGCCTCTCCTCGGTATCGGTTCCAACTGTTTTTCCGTCCCCCCGAGCCGCGCAAGCCGTTTCGCGCTCTCCCTCGAAATAAGGGCCTCCAGCCCGAGTTTGACCAACGTTGTTTTTTCCTCAATCCCCGTCATGGCGGATGCTTTTTCGATCAGCCTGTCATCAATATTGAGTGTTGTCCGCACAGGTGCGCCTCACGCTGTTAATATGCATCAGTATGGCTTATTCATGCATACGTGTCCCGATGGATATGAGCTGACGCCCACGCTCTCCGCTACTTTCCGGCGGGTTTTGCCGTCTCTTCCATGAGCGCTTTCAGTTCGTCTCCCTCGATCTTTTCTTTTTCGAGCAGCAGCGCGGCTCCCTTCTCGATTACTGGCTTATTTTTCTTGATGATCTTCAGGGCGCGGTCATACTCTTTCCCGATGATCTCCCTGATTTCGACATCGATGAGTTCAGCCGTCGCTTCGCTGACGTCCCGACATCCTTCCGGCATCACGTTCAGGAACTGCGGCCGTTGTTCGCGGGCGATATACACCTGCCCCAGTTTCTCGCTCATGCCGTATTCCTTGACCATGCTCCGGGCGATATCGGTGGCCCGGGCCAGGTCGTTATGCGCCCCGGTGGATATGTCGCCGATGATGACTTCTTCCGCGGACCGTCCTCCGAGAAGGGACGTGATCCGATTGAGCAGTTCCGTCCGTTTCATCAGAAACCGGTCTTCGGTGGGGACCTGCATGGTGTATCCCAGGGCGGCGATGCCGCGGGGGATGATGGATATTTTCTGCACCGGGTCCGTCCCCGGCAGGCTCAGGGCGACGATCGCGTGCCCCAGTTCGTGATAGGCCACGATTTTCCGCTCTTCCGGGTTGATCAGCCGATTCTTCTTTTCAAGGCCCGCCATGACCCGTTCGACGGCCTCTTCGAAATCGGCCATTTCCACCAGTTTCTTGTCCCGTCGGACCGCGAGAAGAGCCGCCTCGTTGATCAGATTTGCCAGGTCCGCTCCCACCATCCCAACGGTCATGGCGGCTATTTTTTCAACATCCAGATCGTCCACCATCTTGATCTTCTTCAGGTGCACCCTCAGGATATCTTCCCGGCCCTTCTTGTCCGGCCGGTCCACCAGCACCTGCCGGTCGAACCGCCCCGGCCGCAGCAGCGCGGGATCGAGAATCTCCGGCCGGTTGGTGGCGGCCATGAGGATCACGCCGACTGTGGGATCGAAGCCGTCCATTTCCACCAGAAGCTGGTTCAGCGTCTGCTCCCGTTCGTCGTGGCCTCCCATGCCGCTGAAACCCCGTGCCTTGCCGAGGGCGTCGAGTTCGTCGATGAAGATGATGCAGGGCGCTTTCTGTTTGGCCTGCACGAAGAGGTCCCTGACGCGCGCCGCTCCAAGGCCCACAAACATCTCCACAAATTCCGATCCGCTCAGGCTGAAAAAGGGCACCCCGCTTTCACCGGCAACCGCCTTTGCCAGAAGGGTTTTCCCGGTGCCGGGAGGCCCCACCAGAAGGACCCCTTTGGGCATCTTGCCGCCAAGTACCGTGAATCGCCCCGGCTCTTTGAGGAACTCAACCACTTCCACGAGTTCCTGCTCTGCCTCGTCCACCCCGGCAACATCCTCAAAGGTCACATTCAGGTCTTCCTGCATGTAGATTTTTGCCTTGTTTTTGCCCAGCATCATGAAACCGGGCTGCTGCCCGGCCATCCGCCGTATGAAAAAGGCCCATATTCCGACAAACAGAAGGATCGGCAGGACCCAGGAAAGAATATCCCGCAAAAAGGTGGACTCGATCTCCCCCTTGAACGTCACGTTGTACTGATCCAGCATCGTTGACGTTTCGGGATCGACCCGGACGGTTCGAAAGCTTTTTCCTCCCTTTTCCAGCAGGCCCTCGTCTTTGAGGGTCCCCTGTATCTGATTCGCCGTGATGGCCACCTCGGCCACCCGGTTATTCTTGAGGAGATCGAGAAACCGGCTGTAGGGGATAACCTGGACGGCGTACATGGCCGCGATATAGTTG
>CAZAST010000113.1:0-7327 GCA_964487805.1 uncultured Syntrophaceae bacterium | reverse complement strand
ATGTTACGGGTGTCTTGTTTTCCTGCGGTTGAAGAAGTCATACACCCGATGATCATCCTCACATTCACGAAGCGCCAGCGGCGACCCTTCCGCTATGATTCCCTGTTTCGCCCCATCCAGCATGATCACCCTGTCGGCAACGGCGAACACCAGGTTCAGGTCATGTGTTACGATAATGATGGTTGCCCGCATATCACGGTTCATGCGTTGGATCAATTCGTACAACTCCGCCGCGGTAACCGGGTCGAGACCGGCGGACGGTTCATCGAAGAAAAGGATGGTGGGATCCATGGCCATGGCCCGGGCGAATCCCGCCCTCTTTTTCATGCCCCCCGAGAGTTCGGAAGGTTGATGGTTCTCGTAACCGGCCAGATGAACCATGCCGAGTTTCATTTTTACGATCTGACTGATAAATTCCGGTTCCAGGTCCGTATGCTCTTTCAGGGGCAAGGATATATTCTCCGCCAGCGTCATCGATCCGATCAGGGCGTCCGATTGAAACAGGACACCGATTCCCAGACGCTGCTGGTTCAAGATATCTTCGTCTGCTGACATGATGTCCACACCGTTGATCACAACCCGGCCCCGCCGGGTCCGATAGAGACCGATCATGTACTTCAGGAGCGTTGATTTTCCACAGCCGCTCCCGCCGACGATAGCCAGGAGTTCCCCTCGGGCGACCCGGAAACTGACGTCCCTGAGGATTACGTTTTCACCGTAAGCGGCAAGCAGATTTTCCACAACGATCGCTGATTCCTGGCTGATGTATTCCATGGCAGATCGCTCAATCAGAGATAGTGCAGTACAACGGCGAAGGCCGAATCAGCGGCGACAATGAGGAATATGGCCGACACGACCGCCGAGGTTGTCGCTTCGCCCACCGCCTCAGCCCCCCCTGAAACCCGAAATCCCCGCTGACAGCCGATTCCCGCGATGAGGGCGGCGAAGACACCCGATTTTATCAGACTTGTTACCAGATCACGGAGATGGATATTTGCAAATGTCTGGTTGAGATAGGTGTACAGCGTCAGGTCCAGACCGGTGATACCCACGACAAGCCCGCCGAAGATGCCGAACATCATGGCATAGAGCGTCAGAAGAGGAACAACAACCAAGGCCGCCATGACCTTGGGAACAGCAAGGAACTGGATGGGATTGAACCCCATGGTCACCAGTGCGTCCACCTCCTCATTCACCATCATGGTCCCGATCTCGGCGGCGAAGGCTGATCCGGAACGCCCGGCAACGATGATGGCCGTCATCATGGGCCCGAGTTCCTTGACGATAGAGATGCCCACCAGTGCAGCAACGTACATATTGGCGCCGAACTGTTTGAGCTGCAGGGATGACATGAAGGCAATGATCAGACCGATCAGCACGCTGATCAGGCCGACGATCGGCAGGGCTTCGATGCCCGCCTTTTTCATGTAAAAGGTGACTTCGCTCCAGCGAACAGAACGGGGATGGACGAGGGAGCGTCCGAGAACGATGATCAGATCTCCCAGGAAGACCATCACGGCCACAAAGTCCCGGTACAGATCGACACACCCTTCCCCCACGCCCTCAAAGAATGAGGAGACGGTTTTCTCGGGGTGAATGGGGGGGTGGGCAAGGGCCTTCCGGTCAATCAGGTCCATGACGCCGCGGACCTCATGGTTCATGCCGGTAATGGCAAGGGGGAGGGACGCCTTTCGCGCCCGTTCTTCCAGTTCTATCAGGGCCAGGGCGCCGGCGCTGTCAACGCTTTTCAGATCCGTCACATCAACGGTCAGGGTTGAAGGAGGCGTCGTGTCAAAGAGAGATCCCGCTTCCGCCAGGAAGGATCGGACCGAGTTGATGGAAAGACGACCCGATATGGTTACGGTCATGGGGGCGCCACCGGCCGTGTCTGTTTTTTTCAGTCTGTATGTCTTGTCCGTGCCCATGAGAACGATGCCACTCTTTCCGCCTGTTGTTCGGGCTCGTTACCGTCCGGTGATTTGCCCCGTCTCGTTATTCCTTTCTCGCCTTGCGGAGGGTGTTCCAGAAGGGTTTCGAGAGGAAAGTTTCCTCTCCGAGGGCGCAGAGCTGTTCAAACATGGGCCGGGTTACCGTGAATGCCAGACGGTCGGGATCGAGATAACAACGCATCGCGATATCCGTCGCGCCCACGACAGCTTGCGGGATGTTCAAATCGTCAAAGGGGATAATCAACTGCGAGCACCCCGAGCCGAAAGGGGCGAGGACCGGGGAAGGATCGTCGGGAAGACGGTAATACTGAGCTCCTATCATCAGCAGGCCCAACTGGTCGGGATTGACCAGGAATGTCACGGTCTTGAGGTATGCATACTGATCATCGCGGAGCGGGCCGATGAGGAGATGGGGGTGTTGCTGCCGGTAGCCACGGCGATAATCAAGCCACTGGTTCATGAGGGAGTGGGAAGCCTTCAACCCCTCTTCGTCCACGAGAAACCGGACCATGTCGTCGCGCGGCCGGGTCTCCACGGCGCACAGCCAGTACCCCGCCCCGGGGCAGCCGAAGGTGTCCTGTGTCAGATGCAGGGTTTTCCCTGCGAGCCAGTTCCGGTAAAAGGCGAAGACACAGACCCGCGTGCCCTGTTTCGGTTCCACCAGTGGTTCGAAGGGATGGGGATCGGGGGCGTCGTAGAATCCGATCAGGGGGATATCGAGCCCCAGCTTCTCAAGCAGAAATGTCGCATCCGGCTGCATACCACGATCCTCCTTTCTCCTGTGGATATATCAGTAATCGTCCCCTTCGCCTGCGGGAAGCTCCAGGAGAGTTACGGGCTGGACGGCGTTTCCCGCGATTCCTCTGATCGAGCTGTACATGTGGTTCGTGTTGAGGAGCACCTTTTCGATCTGTTTCTCCCGCTTTTTCCAGATCCCCTGCATGGCTCGTTTTTCCCCCTCCAGGTCCTCGCGCATCTGCGTAAAGCCCTCGACGATGGCCTCCACCTGGAGCCGGAATTCGTTCCCTGTGAGATAGTCGTAGATCATCCCCATCTTGTCTCCCTTGTTTTCCTGGGTCGCCACGGCGGAGCTGAGCCTGATCACGGACTCCCGCAGGACGACGCAGAGCCCCCTGAACTCTTCGAATGAACAGATCCATATCCCGTCTCTGAGTCCCATCCGTTCCATGTCAGTTGGCATCGATTCGGTGACCAGGACGCCGATATCGGCCCCCCGTTCGCGTATGTCAGTCTTGAACTTTTCGATCCACCCCTCCTGGAATCCCTTGGTGCGCTTGCTCTCGTAGTAGATCTTTCCACAATTCCGGCGCGTTCGCGTATTGACGACCTGCACGCAGTCGGCCCCCCGCGCCCCCTTCTTCACCTCTTCGATGGTATCGAGAGGAAAGGTCGAGGCCAGCCACTCCTCGATCGCCAGTTCCTGCACCTCTCCCTGAAGCTGCATGGAGCCCTGCTCTGCCTTCCGCTGCGCCTCTTTAAGCTGCTGGCTGAGCTGCTGGATGACCATCTCCCGCTCGGAGAGTTTCATCCGGGACTTTTCTTCCTCACTCTTCCGGATCTTTTCCCGCTCCGTCCCGAGACGTTCGCTGAGCTTTTTCTCCGATTCGGCCTCGATCGCCTCCTTCATCTCGTCCTTTTCCCGCTTGAGGCGCTCGATCTCCGCTTTCGCCCGGTTGAACTCCTTCAACTGGGCTGATTTCTGATTCAGTTCTTCCTGGAGAGACTTGAGCGTCCCCGACTGCTCTTCCTCTATCCGGGTCCGGATTTCGGCCTGGAGCCGTTTCTCTTCCGCCTGCAGACGTTCCTTCACCGTCTCGGCGACCGTTTCCTGCTGTCGCCGTTTCTCCTCCTCGAACTGTTCCCGTTCTTCCGTGAGGGCGTTCAGTTTGTCCTGGTACCGGCTCCTTTCCGTGGCCAGGTCCTCACGGAATTTTTTCTTCAGTTCCTCTTCGACCTGGTGGTACAGGATGTCCTGCACGTCAATCAGGTGCCCGCAATTGGGACACGCGATCCTGTTCGGCTGGTGGTCCATTGGTCTTCCCCGGTGTGCGGTTTCTGTGTGTCGAGAGGATACGAAACTTTTGCTGAATTATCAATGAAGAATATATCTCTCGTTGGTACGACCGAACAGAAGACTTGCAAAATTCATTCAAAGGGAATACCTATCGGGGCAGGCGGAAACCCGAGAAAGAGTGCAACGGAAGCATATGCGTGATGGATAGAGAAACAACGGACATGGCCCTCTTCGTCAGAACATCGGCGGAAGATATCACCGGCTGGGACCGGCGGAAGATCGTCGACGCCCTGATCCGCGAAGCGGGGGTGGACCTTGCCACGGCGGAAGAGATCAGCAGGGAAGTAGCCGGCCGGATTGCCTCGTCGGGAATCGATATTCTCACCTCCGCCCTGATACGGGAGCTGGTGGACGCGCGATTGATCGAGCGGGGGATGAAAGAGGCGACGAAGCTGCACGCCCGCCTGGGCTTTCCCCTCTATGACGTGGGCCAGTTGATCCTGTATCGCAACAAGGAAAACGCCAATATCCCCCATAGTCCCGAAGGGACGAATCTGACCCTGGCCCAGGGGATCAAAAAAGAATACGCGATCCTCAATGTCTTTTCCGAGGATGTGGGATACGCCCACATGAGAGGTGATATCCATATCCATAACCTAGGGTATGTGGACCGGCCATACTGTTCCTGTCAGTCCCTCGAATACATCAAGAAATTCGGCCTGAACCTCCCCAATTCGCTTGCCGTAGCTAAGCCCGCCCGGCACGCGGAGGTGCTCCTGTCACACATGGTGCGGTTCGCCGCCGCCCTGCAGGGCAACTTTGCCGGGGCCATCGGATGGAATGCCGTCAATCTTTTCTTCGCTCCCTATCTGGAAAAACTGACCGACCGGGAGGTGACGCAGCTTGCCCAGCGAATGATCTATGAGTTCGCCCAGCAGGCTGTCGGAAGGGGAGGGCAGACTATTTTTACCGATTTTCATCTCTTCTGGGACGTCCCTTCGTATTTCGAGGATGTCCCCGCCATCGGTCCCGGAGGAGAATATACGGGAAGGACCTACGGGGCCTATGAAAAGGATGCGCAGCGGTTTACACGCGCCCTCTTCGACTCATACGGGAAAGGAGACGCCGCGGGGCGTCCCTTTGTTTTCCCCCGACCCCTGATGCATATAACGGATGGATTCTTTCGGACCTCCGGCCATGAGGAGTTTCTCCGTTTGGTCTGCGGCGTGGCCGCTGAGAAGGGGAATCCCCATTTCATCTTCGACAGGGGCTCCCTCCTCAATATGTCGGAGTGCGGTACCCTCGGGATGGACGGCGCGGAAGAGGCGGCCGATGCCCGTGAGCCGTGGAAGATGCGCTATTTCGGGATCCAGAACGTGTCGATCAACCTACCCCGGTTGGGGTACCGGGCGGAAGGGGAGGACGGGCGTCTCTTTTCGATGATTGACCATGTCATGGGGCTTGCGGCGAAGGCCCATCTGCAGAAGCGTGATTTTATGGAAAGGCTTTTATCGTACGGCAGTGAGGGACCGTTGTCACTCCTGGCCATGGGATATGACGGGATTCCCTATCTGAGGATGAACCGGTGCTCGTACCTCATCGGAATGATCGGCCTCAATGAACTGGTATGGGCTCACACGGGTCGTGAGCTTCATGAGTCAGAAACGGCCCGTGGGTTTGGGAGCGATGTGATGCGCTACATGAAAGGGGTTGCGGAGACCCTGACGAAGGAGCACGGCGTGCGGTTTATACTCCAGCAGTCCCCGGCCGAAAGCACCCCCTACCGTTTGGCCCGGCTGGACCTGAAACATTTTTCACCCACGGCGGGGCACTTCGTACGGGGGAACATAGCAACAGGAGACATATACTACACCAACTCGACGCTTCTCTCCGTATCAGCATCTGCGGACCACTTCGAACGGGTGGCGTTCGAGGGCGCTTTCCATCCCTTTGTGGAAGGAAACGCCGAGACTGCCATATGGATGGGGAGCGAAAAGCCCGACCCGAATGGCCTGGCCGCTTTTATCGAAAAGGTCTTCAGGGAGACCGCGAACCGGCACGTCGTATTCTCTCCCGCGTTCACTGCCTGTCTTGACTGTAACACCACATCCCGGGGGCTCACGGACAGGTGCCCGGTGTGCGGTTCACATAACGTGGAAGGGATCACGCGGGGAGCCGGATACTTTTCCCGCATATCCGACTGGAACAGGGGAAAACTGGCGGAACTGTGGGACCGGGATAAGCAGGGGAAACTCCTTCGGGGATCTACCGGAAAGAAAAAATGAACAGAAGTGATAACTTTTCTTGACAAAACGATTTGGCTGATATATAAGGCACCAAATTAAGGAAGAAAAATGGAAAAGTTCAAATCTCTTAGCACCCAGATCGTTATCGTAATTATAGGAATTCTTATAATTACCTCCTTTTCATACGGGGGCTGGGTGATGGTTTGATTTTCCGCATATGCTTGACACTGAAACCGTTGCCGGTCCCGGCAGCGGTTTTTTTATTTTGATGAGGAGGTGACAGAGTGGAACTGAATGGATCGCAGATATTGCTGCGGGCGCTTATGAATGAAGGGGTTGATACCATCTTCGGATATCCCGGGGGGTCAATCCTCGATATTCACGATGAACTGTTCAGATCGTCATTTAATCATATTCTGGTCAGACATGAACAGGGGGCGGCCCACGCTGCGGACGGATATGCCAGGTCTTCGGGTAAGGTGGGGGTATGCCTTGTGACATCCGGACCGGGTGCCACCAACACGGTAACGGGGATTGCCACGGCGTATATGGACTCGATACCGATGGTGGTAGTGACGGGGCAGGTCCCGACACCCTTTATCGGAACCGATGCCTTTCAGGAGGTTGATATAACCGGAATAACCCGCCCCTGTACAAAACACAATTTCCTCGTCCGGCATATAGACGAACTGGCAAATACGGTTCGTGAAGCGTTCTACATCGCCCGGTCAGGACGCCCCGGCCCTGTTCTTATCGATCTTCCAAAGGATGTTATGCGGGCTACGACAGAGTATCGTGAGCCGGTTTCTCCGAGTCAGGGAAGCGCGGAGCCGGTGTATCTGCCCGATGCCGGTCCACTTACCGAAACGATCGATCTGATCAAAAAGGCGAAAAAACCGGTTCTCCTCATCGGGGGAGGGGTGATACACGGCCGGGCGACGGGGGAGCTGATTGAATTCGCCCATAAGGTCAACATCCCCGTAACTTCGACCCTCATGGGTCTGGGAGGCTTTCCGGGCACCGATCCCCTCTGGCTGGGGATGCTGGGGATGCACGGCACCTACTACGCCAACATGGCTATCAGCGACTGTGATCTC
>CAZAST010000112.1:0-7381 GCA_964487805.1 uncultured Syntrophaceae bacterium | reverse complement strand
GAGACGGCCCTGCGGGAGAGCGAAGAGCGGTACCGCGCCCTCTTCGACAACAATCCAGTTGAAACCATCATCGTGGACCGAGAGGCACGGGTAACGGGATACAACCTCGCAAAGAAGCTGTCGGGAAGCCGGCTCCCCGTAATCAACAGGGATGTCATGTACCGGGATTACGCCTCCAAGCATAAAACCGACATGTACGGGGAATTGACGGAATGCATCAGATCGGGGATATCGAAGGAGTTTCTCGACCAGGAGTATGAGGACCGGTTTCTTGACATCAAGATAGCGCCCTTCTCCGAGGGGGCTATCATAACAACCATAGACGCCACGAGCCGCAAACGGGCCGAATCGCATCGAAAAAATCTCGAAACCCAACTCCAGCACGCACAGAAGATGGAGGCCATCGGCACGCTGGCCGGCGGCCTGGCCCATGACTTCAACAATCTTCTCATGGGAATTCAGGGGAACGCGTCTCTCGTCCTCCTCGATATGGAACCGGAACACCCCCATTATGAAAAATTGAGGAATATCGAACAATATGTCCGGGACGGGGGGGAGATCACGAAGCAACTCCTCGGTTTCGCCAGAGGAGGGAAGTACGAGGTGAAACCGACCGACCTGAACAAGCTTGGCCAGAAGAGCGCCGACATGTTCGGCCGCACCAGAAAAGAGATCAAACTGCACAGAAAATACCAGGAAGACATCTGGATGGTGGCCGCTGACCAGGGCCAGATCGAACAGACACTCCTCAACATCTTTGTCAATGCCTGGCAGGCCATGCCTGATGGCGGCGAGATATATCTCGAGACGGAGAATGTCATCCTTGGCCGTGACACGGTGGAGCCCCACGACCTTGAGCCCGGGAAATACGTGAAGATATCCATTACGGATACGGGCAAGGGAATGGACGCGGAAACGGTGAAACGGGTATTCGATCCTTTTTTCACGACCAAGGAGATGGGAAGAGGCACCGGGCTGGGGCTCGCCTCGGCTTACGGGATTATCAAGAACCACAACGGCATGGTAACCGTATACAGCGAAGAGTGGATCGGAACAACGTTTAATATTTTTCTCCCCGCGCTGGATACGGTAGTCGAAGATCAGGAACCGGTGATCATGGAAGAACTGGCGGTAATGGGGCATGAGACAATTCTCCTGGTGGATGACGAAGAGCTGATCATCGATGTGGGAGGAGATATACTGAAATTCCTGGGTTACACGGTATTCCTCGCCCGAAGCGGGAGGGAGGCTGTCGAAATCTATCGGGAGCATCAAAAAGCGATCGATCTGGTGATCCTGGACATGATCATGCCCGATATGGGTGGGGGAGAGACGTACGATATCCTCAAGAAGATCAATCCCGGCATAAAGGTTCTGCTCTCAAGCGGATACAGCATCAACGGCCAGGCGCGGGAAATACTGGAACAGGGATGTGACGGGTTTATCCAGAAGCCGTTCAGCATAGAACAGCTGTCGAAGAAGATACGGGAGATTCTACAGCAACAGGAGTCGGTGTTCCCGCCGGGCGCTCTTCCCTGAGGGACGCGCGGCATGCGCGTCTCGGGGAACAATTGACCAGGGGGCTTTGCATGAATGGCGCCTATCGGTCCAGTTCATGCCTGACAGCGCTGCCGATCTGCTCCAGCGCAAAGGGCTTCCTGATATACCCCCCCACGCCGAGGCTCAGGGCTTCCTTGACCCGTTCGGTTTCGGAAAATCCGCTGGCAATGAGGGCTTTCTGACCGGGATGTATCTTGAGTATTCTTTTGTATGTCTCCAGTCCGTCAATACCGGGGGCCATGATCATGTCGAGGAGAAGAAGGTCCACCGAAGTGGTTTTCAGGTATCTGACCGCCTCCTCCCCGCTGGAGACAGACGAAACAGCGTATCCGAGACTGCCGAGCATGCTGGAAACGATCTCCCGCTGTTCCTGCATATCATCGACGATCAGGACTGTTTCCCCCTTTCCCCGGTACATTTCGACGGGCATCGAAGCTTCGCTTCTTTTCGTCCGTTGACCGGTGGCGGGGAAATAGAGAGTAATGGTCGTTCCCTCTCCCTCCGCGCTCTGGATATCGATATACCCGCTGTGATCCTTCACGGTCCCCCACACAACCGCCATGCCCAGACCCGTTCCGCTCCTTCCCATGACCTTTTTTGTATAAAATGGCTCAAAGATCCGCCTCTTTTCTTCCTCCGACATGCCGGTCCCTTCATCGGAGACGGTGAGAGTCACGTATTCCCCTATCTTGACCATATCGTACCCGGCTATGGGTCGATCCACATAGCAGCTTTCCGTTGATACAGTAACGGTTCCCGTATCGGACATCGCCTCCGAGGCGTTTGACAGCAGATTCATGACCGTCTTGGACAGATGAACCGGTGACCCCACCATATCCGGGAGATCTTTCTCAAGCCGGACCTCAAACCGCACATGGGGATGGATCGACTGAATCTTTTCCTGTTCGAGGGTTTTGAAGTGATCGGAGACGATATCATTCAGGTTGACAGCCTCCGCGATAGAGACACCTCTCCTGGCCAGCGTGAGCAGATCCTGGACAATGGCCGCGGCCTTCTTTCCCGATTTCTGGATAGTCAGCATGGGACCTCTCAGGGGGCTGTCCTCCGGAACCTGCATCAGTAGAAGATCGGGATAACTGACAAGACCTCCGAGAACATTGTTCAGGTCATGGGCCACTCCCCCTGCGAGTGTTCCGATGGCCTCCATCTTCTGGGCCCGGCGGAGCTCCGCTTCGAGTTTTTTCTTTTCCTCCTCTTCCCTCCTCCTTCTGGAAAGATCTCGATTGTACACGACATACCCGACAAACTTGCCCCATTTATCGTAGATCGCGCTCCCCTTCCGCGACACGGGGATAATGCCCCCGTCCTTACCGACAAGCTCCAGCTCGCACTCTAAGGAACCCTTTTCCTTCAGAGCGTGGAGTCTCGCCTCAAATTGAGCCTCGCTCCGGTCCCGGAAAAATCGGGTCGTGTGATTTCCAATCAGTTCGTCCTGGCTGTACCCGAGCAACATCCCCTGGGTCCTGTTGCAGTCAACGATATTGCCGCGCGCGTCAAGAACCTCCACACCGTCGGGGGCCGCCTCGAAAAGCATCTTGTAATTTTCCTTCTTCCGAATGTTCTCGTTGATTTGCCGGATCATGGTGTACAGCTCGAGGCTTTCCAAAGCGTTCGAGCTGCTCAGAAGAATAATGGAGAGCATCGCGAGGGATACGTCGGGAATACTTTCATCCACCCCCCCCAAGAGCCCGACGAACATGCCCCGTATCCGGGAACTGGTGGTGATCACGTGAAGGATAAAACGGTGTTCGCACTGCTTTGACGAAACGATGACGGGCCGCTTCTCACGCAAGGCCCAGGCGAATATCCCGTCATCGATGAAAAAGCCCACCTCTCTTTCGATATATGACTGGTAATCCACAGGGTCTATCTTGGAGATGACAAATTCCTTGCTGTCTTCATCCACAAGATAAAACGCCATGGCCTTGACCGGTATCAGGGTGCGTATTCTCGACGCCGTTTCATCCAGGATAAGAGAGGCATTCTGCAACTTGTTGACGCTCGGCTGAAAGTCTCCGAGAGAAGCCGCCACCTCAAGGGAGTCGAGCGTAAAGCGCGTGATCTCCTCAAGATACTGGACCCGTTCTTCCAGATACCGGATTCTCTCGTCGGGAGACGAGATCGCCTGCTGTGTCCTGGTTTCGTTTTTAGTCTTCATCTGAATAGAAAAATGTAAATATTTCCTCGGTTTGGCGATCAGCCTGTTTCATGATTACTTCCAGAACATTCACCGGCAGACCGATCTCTTCCCAGGCGCCCGCCTCCAGAGGCGGCACAAGGCACTCACCGCTTGAACCGACTCCCACGGCATTTGCCATGATATCAGCAAGATGCACGATGGAAGGTTCCAGGGGATTCTGGGATTCCCCGGGGTTATGATGAGAGCGGACGGCGTCTTCCACCAGGACGGGCAATCTCCAGCGTTTCAAGAGTTGTCCGCCTGTCTCGGCATGATCAAATTCCAGATCCTCACATTCTATGCCGCGGAGCAGGCTCTGGGTTTGTTTTGCTTTCTTCAGGGCGTACACGGCATGATCCGGTGCGTACTTGTACAGGATGAGACGACCGATGTCGTGCAGAAGACCGGAAAGGAAAAGGCGCTCTGTGTTCTGTACCCCGTGATAACTCGCGATAATCCTCGCGTGAACGCCGCATCGGATGCTGTGCTTCCAGAATGATTTCATATCAATGATATTGGAGGGGATATTTCTGAAGATGTTAATGATGGCCACTCCGGAGGCCAGTGTCGTAAGTTGTTTCGTTCCGATAATGGCGACTGCGCGGGACACACTGTCAATCCGGGACGGAAACCCGTAAAAGGCGCTGTTGACGATTTTAAGAAGCCGCGCGGAGAGAGTCGTATCCCTGCTGATTACCCGCGCAATATCGTTTGCCGAGCTGTTGGGCCTGGCTATGGTTTCATTCATTTTCAGAGATATCATCGGCAGGGTGGGAAGTTCCAGGATATGGCTCTGGATCAATCCCTGAAAATCGATTGTATCGCTGTTCATTCTCGGGATCTCGTCCGAATCCCCGCCCTTCTCGATCAGATCGCCACTCTCAACGTCCTCGTCTTTTCGCCTCTGCATATCCTCCGCCTTTCGGAGGATACAGAGGCGCAGGAGTTCACGAACAGCCGGATGATCAGCGTCTGAATGGCGAAATTGCCGGGCGACGACCTTTTCGGCCATCTCCATCAGCGAAGGATCAATCTCTCCCGCCGCGGCATCTTCCACCCCGTCCGTGCCGATGCCCTGGATGTCGGCCTCGACGACTCCCCACATCTTGAGCACCCTGATATCCCGTGCCGTCAGCCCCACCCCCGAGGGCAGGAGAAACCGGCCCCTGGAATCTCTCAAATCCTCGACCAGTTTCATCCCGGGACTTATCTGATTAATTTTAACGAGACCCATGATAGTACCGAACCCCCATGCGCGTTACCCCCCCCTGGTACGTCACCACTCTTTCTCTTCACCTGTTCCGCAATGGACAAAGTCCGCAGTTCCTATCGGTAATCTTGTTGATAAACTTAAGCGTGTTTGAACTTCGCCGGCCCTCCCGCAATGATTATAAACCATGTATAGCGACGATTACCGCGCCATGCTTCCCTCATAGGCCTGCCGGCCGGAGGCAGTATAGTGGGGTTTCTCCCCCGTGTCAACGAGCGAAACAGAAAATGTGGGCAGGGGGGGCATCTTCCGGATACGAACGGGATGGACCACAATAATTTTATTTCTCCGGGGATCAACGCGTTGCATGTTGAACAGACCGAACCGTTATGGTATCACTGGCACACTGAAGAAGGCCGTCATACACCGCAGTTTCGACAGGGGAGATCATCAGAGCCGGATTCCGATGCACTGAACGCGCGGATGATGCGAGGGAGGCGTCAAGCCGGCATACAGTCGCGGGCCGACCACGATCGTGCAAAGTCACAATACCCGACGGAACGTGAGACTTCTGCTCAAGTTCCTTCTCGTCATGGTCGTCATGGTAACCGGTTACAGCATCATCTTTCACGCCCTGATGGCTTTTGAAGGGAGAAGTTACTCCTGGGTTACCGGTTTCTACTGGACCCTCACGGTGATGACCACCCTGGGATTCGGGGATATCACCTTCAACTCCGATGGAGGCCGCGCGTTTTCGATCCTGGTGCTTCTTTCCGGCGTCGTCTTCTTTCTCACCCTGCTTCCTTTCACCTTCATCAAGTTTTTCTACGCCCCCTGGATGGAAGCCGAGGCCAGAAACCGCGCTCCCCGTGAATTGCCCCCGGGAACAAAAGATCATGTGATCATTACCAGCTACAACCCCGTCGCCGCCGCGCTGATTGAAAAGCTGAAAAACCACCAGGAATCCTACATCCTCATCGAGGAGGACTTTCGGCGCGCGTTGGAACTGTACGACGCCGGGGTGCGCGTCGCCGTGGGGAATGTGGACGATCCGGAAACCTACCGAAAGATGCGGGTCGAGAATTCCGCTCTCGTCGTTGCCGCCAGCACCGACGAGATCAACACGAATATCGCCTTCACGGTTCGCGAGCTGTGCGAGAGCGTTCCCATCATTTCCACGGCCGATTCTCCCCATTCCGTCGATATTCTGGAGATGGCCGGCAGCACACGGGTGCTGCAGATCTATGATATCCTGGGGCGGTCCCTTTCCGCGTGGACCATCAGCGGCAAAGGCGGATCCAACATAATCAGCCGTTTTGACAATCTTCTCATCGCCGAGTTCCCCGTCTTCGGCACCCCCCTGATCGATAAAACCCTGGCTGAGAGCGACCTGAGGCGGAAATTCGGGGTGACGGTGGTGGGGATATGGAACAGGGGCACCTTTGAAATCCCCACGGCGCACAGCATGATTACCCGGACCAGTGTTCTGGTGCTGGCGGGGGGAGAAGAAAATCTTGCCGCATTCGACGAGGTCTATTCCTTCTACCATATTTATCAGCTGTCGGCGAACCCGGTCCTGATCATCGGAGGCGGGCGCGTGGGCCATACCGTCGCCGAGCGCTTCAAGGAACAGGAAACCCCCTATCTCATTATTGAGAAACGGCCACGCAGAGCGCAGGACGGAGAGGAAAATTATGTTATCGGGGACGCGGCGGATATCCAGACCCTGCAGACGGCCTGGATCGAAAAGGCGCTGGCGGCGGTGGTGACCACCCACGACGACGCCACGAACATCTACCTGACGAAATATCTGAGAAGCCTGCGGCCGGACATGCAGATCCTCAGCCGGTCGAATCTGGAGCGCAACGTGTCCACCCTGCACCGTGCCGGCGCTGATTTCGTCATGTCCTACGCGTCCCTGGGTGCCAACACCATCTACAATTTCTACAAGAACGAGCATACCTTCATGCTGGCCGAGGGCTTGAATATCTTCCGCCGCAAAGCGCCGCGGCACCTCATCGGCAAGACCCTGGCCGAGTCAAGAATCCGGGAGATGACAAACTGCTCCGTTGTCGCCATCGATGTGGACGGAACCAAGACGATCAACCCTGATCCGCAAATGCCGATCAAGGAGAATTCGGAACTGATCCTGATCGGCAGCTACGAGGGGGAGAGACAATTCCTTGCCTGGGAGACCCTCGAGTGAATTCCCCCGTCCACAGGAGGGAGGAACTTTCATTGTGACAATCTCAAAACCCATCATTCAGCGACCACCTGCAATAAATGGTGGTTACATAGCGTTTTGTTAAATGCCGGTCGAAACATGCAAGGCATGAAAGAATCTGTTTGACGCCATCATGTGTGTAGTGTATTGTAGGGCAGGAGGTAGGGAAATATGAGAACCGTCTTGT
>CAZAST010000111.1:261-7399 GCA_964487805.1 uncultured Syntrophaceae bacterium | reverse complement strand
AATTCACGCATTAAAACCGGTGCTGCCAGTACCGGATTTAAAAACGCTTAGATTTCAAAATCCGACAGTGCATATTCAACATAGATTTTGCATCTCTTTCCCGCCCGCGTCAGGGAAGAGACAGGAATTTATCTATACAAATTCAGCACTCCCCAAAATCTAAGCGTTTTTTAAAATATGCACTTTACGTTGCATTTTCAACTCGTTCTTTTAATAATGTTGAAAGAAAATTTTTTCTAGTTGAGTCACCTTTTTCTTGTATTGTAGTTAAATATTCATTCAAATTGTTTTTTTCGATTTTTGTCAATTCAAAAAAATTTGAACCTTCTTTTTCCTCTGCCCAATAGACTCCTTTTTCTAATTTATATAGCTTGCCGGGATTATATATTTTACTTTTAAAACGATAACATTTTTTTACTATTTTAGTGCTTCCGTCTTTCAATGTTTTTTCTCCGATTGAGTACAGCCCCATGTCGTGCGGCTTAGTAGATATTACTATTACTTTAGTTTTTAATATTTTTTGAGGAGCGAACGACGCTGAAGATTTGTATCCCGCGTTTATCGAGTACACAACCGCACTGTCAATCATATCACCTAAATCGATTGTTCCGTACTGCTCACTTACATTATCTGAAAACAATGAAGGGCCAGGTACGGGGTCAAATGAAACTGCACAAATCTTAACTTTGCTGTTTTCTTTGTAAGTTTTTGCTAAATTGGAAGCTAAAATATTAGCTGCAACTCCCCCGCGGCTGTGACCTTTAAGTTTTACAAATACACCTTGTGTTTCATCAAGATTCAACAATCTTGTTATTTCCTCATTTATAACTTTTATAGCCGTCTCCTGGGTGTTCTTTATCGAAAATTTACCCCAGTCGAAAACACCTTTTGTGGAATGAAGCAACATATGTCCAAGTGGACCCGGTAAGGTATACTCGACCACTCTCTTTTCGTAACCCTTTTTAGAAATTTTATTTGTTTCGCGAACCCATATGAAAGGTTTCAATAACCTGCCATACCTCATCTTCATGGCTTCTTCATCTAAAACTTTGTATTCACCTAAATTTTCATTTACTATCTCATATAATGTGCCTTGTTGATTGACCGGAACTTCTTTTGAATGAATGCTTTTTCTCCACAGTACATCACCGGATCCGGCAAAATTAAATTTTAAAACATAAAGAACCTTATGAACATAAAGAGCTTTAGTAACATCTTGATGTGCCATTGTTAATTCCTCCTTATATTTTTAATCTGAATGGATTATTATTGTATAATTATAACTAAATTTCGAATTTTGTCAAGTGCCCTTATGATGCGTCGTACTATATCCAAGTGGTGGATATTTCCGTTTTTATAAATTCTAAGTCATTATTGAAATTTTAAATTTCTATATAATCATGTAGAGACAAAATTTCAATAGTTTTATTTCTGTATCCTTCGTAAAAGTATATACAGTTAGATATGTCCGGAGCCATCAGATTACCGGAAAAAATTGCAGCTGCCCCTCTGCATCCAACATAACACGATGTCAAAAATTTACATTTTTTGCATTTAGGGTTAGCTTTTAAAACTTCACTTACTGTACGACTGCACTCTTGAAAATATTTACTTTCTAACAAAAGCTGCTGTAAATTATCTTTTTTTACGTTCCCAAATTCAATACCATATTTTTGATAATACCCCATTAAACGGTTACATGGAACTATATTTCCAGAACTTGATACATTAACACAAAATCTCATTTCATTGCACGCAGGAATTTCATCTAATTTATTTCCATTTTTTAAAACCGGTATGCAACTAAATTTTTTATATGCAGGATACATGTACATGAATTTAAAAATTTCTATGGGCATTAAGCAAGAGCTATCTGTATATTGCTTAATAAAATTTAGCGCCATATCATAGTATTCTCTTATGCCCAGACTTACATCATAATGGCTTTCCCATCTGGGAGATTCACAAGTTCTAAGTATCCTCATTTTATCAATTCCCAGGCTATCCAGTAGTTTAGCTGTGGGATAAATAGAATTTATATTATTTTTGTGAATACACATCTGAACTTGAACTTTAAATCCATTGCTTTTCAAAAGATTTATTGCGGATAATGTATTTTTTTCGGCACCCTTAACTCCACGCATCCAATCGTGACAACCCACACCATCGAAGCTTACCTTGATAAGCGGATTAATATTGGTATTTTTAAGTTTTTTAATTGTTTGCTTTGTAATAAAACTTCCATTTGTTAAAATTTCTTTAATATTAATGTTTCTTTTTGTTGCTCCATGTATAATATCAAAAAAATTCGGATGTAAAAAAGGCTCTCCGCCGGTAAGTATAATGTTATATATACCACATTTTTCACATGAATCAAGGAATTTATAACATTCTTTTAAAGTAAATTCAGAATTTGATTGTTTATAATCCGATGCCATAAAACAATGTTTACAATTATAATTGCAGTTACTTGTAATTGCCCAGTAAACCGTAGAAAAGCAATTGTTAGCACAAAATTTATATTTTTGCCGGTTTTCAACAAAGTCACCTTCAGTACAACAATCTATAACTTCTCTTTTCAAAAAAAGTCAATAATGTCGTTTTGGATGAAATTATTTTTTCCGTCGCATTTATTTAGTATATCACATTCAGATTTACTTAATTTGTATACCAGATTATTTTGATGGTTTATATATGAAAAAGGCACTCCGAACCATCCGCGCAGAGTTATGTGCGGTTTTAACTTATAATACACTTTTATACCACATCCTAAAAATGAATGCACAAACAATTTATGCATTCATTAAATATTTGTATTTTTATAATAAACAACAGTATTATCTATTTTTTTTTCTCTTTAGCGTTTTTATATACATCCAGCGGTACATTAACACCGGGCCTACCGTTAATTGTACAACTACCGTATTGTTTATAATCGTCAGGATTTAAACCTAATGCTCTGCATTCATCCTCTGTAACACATTCAGTTGAAAAACCGTTGATTGTAGTTGTTCCGCCTGCTATCTGTTCCAAATCATTATCGCTTAATTTTGCATCCTTGCCAATTCCAAGTTTTTGAGCAAACCCGGCCACTTCTTCCTCAGAATAACTTAGCCCTGCACCTGCCGCAATGCTTTTTAGCTTTTCAATACTTTTTGCGTTTTTAGCTTTTTCAATTAATTCTGGGGTTATGTTTTTCATTACTTCTCATTCCTCACAATTTATATTTACCGCATAATTACATCATAATATTTTTAAACAGTCAATATAAAATTTATAATTTTATGAAATTTTTTAATTTTTTTTAGTTTATTTTTATAGATTTTTTTAAAAGCAGTATTTGACTCAGGGTTATCTTCTTAACAATTTTGCGCATAATTTTGTTCACGACATCTTTGGTAAATCATACAAATCAAAGTCGGTGATCAAATATTTACAAAAACACACTATATAATGTCGGTAATGAATTATTAAATCAAGTGAAATATACTTATAATCAACAAGCCCAGTCTGGTTATGATAAATCTGAACATTTGGCTAAAAAAACCTTATCATAATGACAAAATATAAATGTTGCTAATGGCTGAAATCCCCATAAATGCTGGATTATTTTATGCCCCTTATGACACGTTATACCACGCCGAAGCACACTGCGTTATGGTTCGTTTTGCTCTAAAGAGCAAAACGAACACACTGCGGGGTTTCTCCTTTTCCTCTTCCAAACTTCGTTTTGTGGGGACCGCGTTTTTTAACAAAAGTTTTGTGCCCCTTATGGATACCGGTACTATGCCGAAGCACCCTGCACTCACTGTTTTTGGCACAGGCGGCAAGGTGGTTTTGTGAAAATTATAACACAATTAATATCAATTTTCTACCAAATTTAACAAATTTTAATATATTTTATCATTTTGTTGTATATAATAGCAAATTCAAGGAATGAGTATTGTAACCGGCTCTAATTTTTATAAATTCATTCCCATACTTCTTTTAACCTATTTTTGATCTCATTAATACTTTTTCCAAAAGAACCCTGCTGTATATTTCCTCCTGTGTTTTCGCCTTTATTATTATATCTCCAAAGTTTGCCATCAAATTTTACGTAATAAAACTCTCCGTTTTTCTCCATTGCTAAAGCATTGTTATGTGTAAGCTTTACGTTTTTGTCTGTAGGCAGTTTTATTTCTTTGCCATCTAGCAAAGTATTACCCAATTTTATATCGAGGCCTCTACTCTCTCCTCTTAAGAAGTGATGCTTTAAGTTTTTTGTATCTTCAACTGCAAGGTAGTCCGCAATCAAGTCTGAAGCAATCTTTCGCGGGGGATTATCTTCATGGAAAGTTTTAATAGGAGCTATTAAACCAGAATAGGCTTTTTTAACTTCCTTATTTTTGATTTTAGAAGAACAATTACACAAAGTTTCAATAACACTGTTTGTTGCTTCACTTAACTCAGTTAATTTTTTTTCGAAATCACTTACATGTTTTGTAGATGAGTCCCTATCTGTAATGTATATAAATTGCCAACTGTACCTGCAGTTTTCTCCCTTAGCGAGGTCAGTTTTCAATGTCGATGTTATATTATTAACTTTTTGTTCAAAAGAGCTGACATCTTTTAAAATTTGATCATGAATTTTTTTGTAATCTTTATTTTTTATGTCTTTTTTCCCTTCTCCTTTTTCTTTTTTGGTGAATTTTTTGGTGAGTTTGGATAAGATACTTTCGACGTTGGCGAAGATATTATATTCTTTAGTTATAAACTCTTTTAATCCCATGGGTGAGTAAATAGAGTTTTTGTAGCCCTCTAAAATAAAACCTGGCAATGCAACCACTTCCTTTATTAATTTTTTGATTTTTTAAGATAAGTTACTATTTTTTTGATGTGATATGGATTTTATAATTTCATATCGGTTATTTGCTTGGTAGGTAAATAAGTTTAACAAGTCTGTTTTTGAATTACAGTTTTACCTTTCTTTTATTTGGTATTTAATATTATATAATAAACAAAAAAATAAAAAAGTCAATAGCATTTTTGACAAATTACCTGAATAGTTACAGCGTAAATTGAAGTAATACTGTTTAATTAATTTTTTGGACAAATAAATTTTTAAGCAGAAAAATATTCCGATAGATGTTGGTTAGATATTATAGATTTTACATAATTACGGGGAAAAAGAAAAAACCGCCGAAACGGCGGTATGAAAGGGTTTTGAACTGGTGAGCCATCGGGGACTCGAACCCCGGACAACCGGATTAAAAGTCAGGTGCTCTACCAACTGAGCTAATGGCTCGTATTAATTAGATGCTAATGGCTGGGATGGCTGGATTCGAACCAGCGAATGATGGAGTCAAAGTCCATTGCCTTACCGCTTGGCGACACCCCAATGAAATTTTATCTATAGTAGATTGGAATGGGGTGGATAATCGGAATTGAACCGACGGCCTCCAGAGCCACAATCTGGCGCTCTAGCCAACTGAGCTATATCCACCATGTATCAAATGGTGCGCCAGAAGGGATTCGAACCCCTGACCTACTGCTTAGAAGGCAGTTGCTCTATCCTGCTGAGCTACTAGCGCAGATGTCAGCGCCATGCCCTTAATCAGACCGGCGAAAATGGAGCGGGTGATGGGAATCGAACCCACGCTATCAGCTTGGAAGGCTGAAGTTCTACCATTGAACTACACCCGCGCCTTTAATGACAGGAACTATTTTATCATAGTTTGTGTGAATCTGTCAATAAGGTTTTTTATTAATTTTGATTGTTTTGTCGAACAATTAAAATCCGAAATAAAGCATTTTAAGATGTTTTATTCCGGCTAATAATAATTAAAATATTTTTTATTTAAAAATATTACATTAAACTTTTAACACTCTGAATCAGTTTTGGATTATGCTTTTCAAGCTTATCGGAATTCCCTCAAAACAAAGTTTTGAGGGAATCACAGCATCTTCAAGAATGCTTAAGTTCTCACTACTGTTTAAATTATTGCGGGCGAATACCCATTGTTAGCCAACCTATAATACCTATATCCGTTACACCTTCAGGCTCCGTCCAGAACTGCGTTAATATAACTCCATTTCCTCTATCTTTTCCAGAAAATTCTCGTATTTCTTCGTAAAGTGCAATGTTAATACCACCGATCATCACTGTTAGCATAAAACCTCCAATTTTGTGGATCAATCCTGCCGCGCTTGATGCAATTCCGCCCCCAATACTTATTCTGGCTATTTGGTCTTGTCGTTGGCGTACAATGTCAAAAACTCGTTCATGAGATATATAAACATATCGGATATTGGCATTCTCACAGTCATACTCTATTGTGTCTCGTCCGCCGGCAAAAGCAGTGCTGAAAGATGAAAAAGCTACAACCGTAATTAAAAGAACTTTGGCAAATAATTTTTTAAACTTCATAATCTTACTCTCCTTAAAATTAAATTATTAATCTGATTTTATCTTTACAATTTTTTATTTCAACAAAATTTACCAAAAGTTGTTACTAAAGATAAAAATGACAAATATTTAAAAGTAAATATATAAAAATCAATAACAGTGAGAATGTGGGCAAAGCAAGAACTCATTTATACAACTTTAGCACTACCAAATTAATTTACTGTTTTAATTAATTATCTATGAAACTTTTTCAAGATCTTTTTTTAGTTTTTCTATTATTCTTTTTTCAAGTCTGGAAATATAAGATTGAGATATTCCCATTAAATCCGCTACTTCTTTTTGTGTATGCTCCTTTTTGCCCGAGAGACCGAATCTTAGTTCCATGATAATTTTATCTCTTTCAGGCAGACTGCCGACAGCACTTAGTACAAGGCCGCATTCTATTTCTTGTTCGAGCTTTCCTGTCACCATATCCTGATCACTTCCCAAAATATCCGAAAGCAAAAGCTCATTGCCGTCCCAATCGATATTGAGAGGTTCATCAATTGATGTCTCATTTTTCAGCTGCGTGCTTTTTCGCAGATACATTAAAATTTCATTTTCGATGCACCTTGAAGCATAAGTTGCGAGTTTTATGTTCCTTGAAGGGCAAAATGTGTTCACGGCTTTTATAAGGCCGATAGTTCCTATTGAAATCAAATCTTCTATGGGAATTCCCGAGGAATCAAATTTTTTAGCTATATACACGAC
>CAZAST010000111.1:0-251 GCA_964487805.1 uncultured Syntrophaceae bacterium | reverse complement strand
TAATTAGCGGTTCCCGGACACTGCACGGCTCTCCGGCAAGAATTTTATTCATTATAGCGGTTTCTTCTTCGCGCGACAGAGGTGAAGGTAAAACTTCAGGGCCGTTTATGTAGTGTATCTCTTTTTTTCTGAAAAGTATTTTTTCTTTTAAAAAATCAAAACATTTTCTTATTTTTTCGATTATAATTGTTATTTTGCTGTGCATGTCAATTTCTCCTTTTTTAAAGTTATTTATACTGATCAATCCATAA
>CAZAST010000110.1:0-7444 GCA_964487805.1 uncultured Syntrophaceae bacterium | reverse complement strand
ACAATTTACAGTTATAGTTTGGGCGCGGAGTATAAGTAACCGAGTACGGTATGTCAAGAAAATTTTGGTAAAATGAAGGATGGCGCGCTGATGAGAACGTTGGATCTCAATGGGCTGAGTTTTATACAAGTTTTCATAGACACGGTACAAGACGAGCCATACGTTCCTCCTGCCGTCAGCCGGGCGCAGTCGCCCTTGATAATTTCAACTGTCAATAGGAATTTTTGAGGGAAAGATATGCCCTGGGAACTTTTTTGCAAAATATTCTCTTGTGCATCCTGACAGGGGTGTAGTACTTTTCCCTACGGAATTTTTTTAGTCGTCTTCTGTCATTCCGATTCAAGGGAAACTATATGAGGCTCCTTCTTGTTGAAGATGACATCAAAATAGCTTCCTTCATTATCAAGGGCTTTGAAGCGGCGGGGTATGCCGTCGACCACGCCGCGGACGGCGAGGAAGGTCTCCATCTGGCGCTATCGGAACCCTATGATGCCGCGATTATCGATATCATGATCCCAAAGCTGGACGGCCTTGCCCTGATAGAGAAGATGAGGGGCGCGCGGGTTTCAACCCCGGTCATCGTATTGAGCGCCAGGAGTTCCGTAGACGATCGGGTCAAAGGGCTCCAGAAGGGGAGCGATGATTACCTCACGAAACCGTTCGCCTTCTCCGAACTCCTCGCCCGTGTCCAGGCTCTCACCAGAAGAGCCGGCGGAGGAACAGAGCCGACGCGACTCGTCTTCAGAGATCTCTCCATGGATCTGATTACGAGAGAGGTCGAGCGGGGCGGACAGAAGATAGAACTCCAGCCCCTTGAATTTTCCCTCCTCGAGTATCTCATGCGTAACGCCGAACGGGTTGTATCAAAGACCATGATTATGGAGCACGTATGGGATTACAACTTCGATCCCATGACCAATGTGGTGGAAGCCCGCATAAGCCGGCTGCGGGACAAGATAGACAGAGGCTTTCCCGAGACGTTGATTCATACCATACGCGGGGTCGGTTATGTCCTTAAAAAGATTGATTGATCTGCGCCGAACCCTCGCCTTCCGGCTGACCCTCTGGTATACGGGTATTTTCACCCTGATCGCCTTCCTGGCAATCTTCCTGTTCTACGCGCTCGCCGCAAACATCATTCAGCGCCAGACCGACGAAGACCTCCGGAATCAGATGCGGAAGTTTGCATCACTCATGGCCTCGCAGGGGGTCAATGCGGGTCAGCGTTTCGCCATCATCGAATCCCAGGCGGGAGGGGTCAAAAAGGTCTTCTTCCGCTTCCTTCACAGCAACGGCCAGGTCTTTTCATCCTCAAACATGGAGTACTGGCAGGACATCGGAATCAACTCGGATATAGTGCAGCACGTGATCAAAGGAGATGCTCCGATCTTCGAAACGATCACCCTCCCGAAGCGGGATCATGACATACGGGTCCTGTACGGACTCACGGGGCCGGGGGTTATTCTCCAGGTGGGCCAGTCAATGGAGGAATACGGGAGGGTTCTCTCCGTATTCAGAAGGATATTTATCGGAACCATGGCTTTCCTCATGGCGCTTGCAGCCCTGGTGGGGTGGTTTATCGCCCGGCACGCCCTTTCCGGCGTTGAGGCGGTCACGGGAACGGCTCGGATGATATCGAGAGATGCTCTGAATATGAGGGTCCCCGTCAAACCCCGGGGGGACGAGATCGATGAACTGGCAAGCACCTTCAACGAAATGCTTGATCGCATCGAACAGCTGGTTGCCGGAATGAAAGAGATGAGCGACAGCATCGCCCACGATCTGAAGACCCCGATCACCAGAATCCGTGGCATCGCCGAAATAACCCTTACAACGGAAGCTCGTCAGGCGGAATACGAGGCCATGACGTCAAGCATCATCGAGGAATGCGACCGTCTTCTCGACATGATCAGCACCATGCTTGCCATCTCGCGCTTTGAGGCGGGAGTTGGCCACCTTGAGAAGAAACCTGTCGATCTCGCCGGGATTGTCAGGGACGCCTGTGAGATCTTCCACCCCCTCGCAGAGGATAAGAAACTCTCCATCGATTGCCGCACTCCTGAATCTCTGAGCTACACCGGTGAAGCGGGTATGCTCCAGCGGCTGATTTCGAATCTTCTCGATAACGCCATCAAGTACACCCCTACCGGGGGACAGGTGAGCATCTTCCTGGAAAAACGCAATGGTGCCCCGGTGGTTTTGAGGGTGAGCGACACGGGGGCGGGAATTGATGAGAAGGAAACAGAGCACATCTTTGAACGCTTTTACCGAGGTGACGCGAGCAGATCCACCGAAGGCTCCGGCCTTGGACTGAGCCTCGCCCGGGCCATCGCCCGGGCCCACGGCGGCGACATAACCGTGGAAAGCGAAGCCGGAAAAGGCAGCCTCTTTACCGTTACCCTGTAGAACCCATCCTACCTGTGACCCTATATCCAACATGACAAATTGGTAATCTTCCGGTCATCTTGCCGTTAACTTCCGTGTGTATCTTACAGCTCAAACAATAGATGGAATCGTCGGCTCAAGTAAAAACCATACACAATGGGAGGAAACAACATGAAATCATTACGGACGATAACAGTTATTATGGTGGGTATCTTCCTGGCCGGGGTTTTGGCGGGAACGGCCTCCACCCTTTCCGCCGCCCCGCACAATCCTGCGATCCACCTGGTCCCGGCTAATTTCAGCCAGCTTGCGGAGCAGGTGAAAAGCGGCGTGGTAAATATCCGCGTCGAAAAGACCGTGCAGGGAAGAGCAGACATGCCGCCTTTTTTCGGAAGAGATCCTTTCGGGGGAAAAAGTCCCTTTGAAGATTTTTTCGGCCAGCCTCCCCGCGGAGACAAAGGGCCGGCCCCCAAGCAGCGCGGCACCGGTTCGGGGTTTATCATAGACAGCAGCGGTTATATTGTGACGAATAATCATGTCATTGAAGGAGCGGACGCCATAATCGTCACGTTGAGCGACAAGAAGGAACAGAAAGCCACGCTGATCGGGAGAGATCCCAAAACAGACCTGGCCCTGCTGAAGATAGAGTATCCGGGCGATCTCACGCCGCTTCCCATGGGCGATTCCGGCGCCCTCTCGGTAGGTGAGTGGGTTGTCGCGATCGGCAGTCCCTTCGGACTGGAACAGACGGTAACAGCGGGGATCGTCAGCGCCAAAGGGCGCGTCATCGGCGCGGGCCCCTACGATGATTTCATCCAGACGGACGCCTCGATCAACCCCGGAAACAGCGGAGGGCCGCTCATCAACATGAAAGGCGAGGTCATCGGCATCAATACGGCAATCATCGCCGGCGGCCAGGGGATCGGATTCGCCATTCCCATTAATCTCGCCCAGGGAATTGTTGAGCAGTTGAAAAACAACGGCGAGGTCACACGCGCCTGGCTGGGCGTAGGCATTCAGGATCTCACGGAAGAGCTGGGAACCTATTACGGCATTGAAGACAGGAAGGGCGTGCTCGTCACGGAGGTCTACGAGAACAGTCCCGCCCGGAAGGGGGGAATCAAGGTGGAAGACGTGATTGTCGCCGTTGACGGCAGACCCGTCGACTCGGGCCGCGTGCTTTCCGCGACGATCGCGAACCTCCCTGTCGGAAAACGGACCCGGATAACCGTTCTGAGAAACGGCGAGAAAAAGGACCTTTCCGTTGAAGTGGCCAAACGGACCGATGAAGAGATGGTCGCTCAGAAGTCGATGCGCGAAAGCGATGCTCTGGGAATCAAAGCCGCTCCCCTGTCCCCTGAGATCGCGAATCGCTTCGGGTACCGCGAAGATATGCGGGGTATCGCCGTCGTGGAGGTCAAGCCGGGAAGCAAGGCGGAAACGGCCGGCGTGCGCCAGGGCGACATCGTGATATCGGTCAATCGCGTGAAGGTCGAGACCATCGGCGATTACCGTAAAGAGGTGGGAAAGGTGAAAGAGGGAGAGGAGGTTCAGCTTCTGCTCCGCCGGGGGAGAGCCGGATTTATTGCCCTGACCGTCATAAAATAGGGTTCACCAGCGGGCGGCCCTCGCATTCTGGAAGGCCGCTACGCTGCCTGATGCAAATCATTGTCTTCAATTCATCAGCACGGATAAACAAAAACCGTCAGTGCAATGAATTCACGAAAAGCGGCTCTCACCCCTGCCTCCGTCGATTATTATCTTTCGGCCAGATCAGCAGCTTGACGTCGACAAAAAGGAACTCTACGGGCAGGGGCACGAAGAAGACCATGACCGGCCTCATCATTACCGATTGTCTCAAAATCCGTCGCCGTACGCGATACATACGGCACACCGAACTCGGCCTCTCCCGCAAAACGCCACTCTTCGTGGCCGGTTTTCCAGGGGCCGTTTTTCATTGACAGAAACACCTCAATTTCCTATGTAACTGTCATATTTTCCCCAATCACGGCAGGCATGAGCCACCGCCGGAAGGTTGAAACCCAGTGCCGGGACACCGCGCCGTTCAGACAGGAGGAGACGTATGAAGAAATGGAAGAGACATCGTTCAATCACCGGAGGAGCGTTGCTTCTGCTTCTCATGGTCGTTCTATCGGCAGGCGGGTGCAAGACGTTGGAAACGGCACGGCAGGCCGTGTCCGATGCGGCGGCCGTCAGTGTCCAGGAGAAACAGCCGGCCGAGACGGCGATGAGCGACAAGGAACGGGTCGCGGGCTACCGCCTGGCCGCGGCGAAGGGCGACGCCGACGCCCGGTACCGGCTGGGGGAACTGAACAAAGAGGGGAAGGCTGTCCCGCGGAATGACGACGAGGCCCTGAAGTGGTTTCGCCTGGCCGCCGACCAGGGCCATGCCGGGGCCCAGGTTGCCCTGGGGGAGATGTACGAGAGCGGCCGGGGCGTGACACAGGATTACGGCGAAGCGGTGAAGTGGTTCCGCACGGCGGCCGACCAGGGCCATGCCGAAGGCCAGGCTCACATGGGCGTGATGTATTTTTATGGCCGCGGCGTGAAACAGAATGACGCCGAGGCCCTGAAGTGGTTCCGCCGGGCCGCCGATCAGGGAAGCGCCCGGGGGCAGAACGGCATGGGGGTCCTGTACGAAGGCGGCAGGGGGGTAGCAAAAAATGAGGCCGAGGCGGTGAAGTGGTACCGCACGGCCGCCGACCAGGGGTATGCCACCGGGCAGACCAATCTGGGTGTCATGTATCTCAACGGAAAGGGTGTCCCCAGGAACGATGTGGAAGCGAGGAAATGGTTCGGCCGGGCCGCCGATCAGGGTTTTGCCCGGGGGCAGGGCCTGCTCGGTTTTATGTGGCTGAACGGCCGGGGGGGTGGAAAAGATGAAACCCAGGCCGTCAAATGGTTCCGCCGGGCCGCCAGGGGGGGAAACACCTGGGCTCGGGAGCAGGCGGAGAAGATCGGGAACTACGACATCCTCGACGACGACTGGACAATCGTCACCTACGAAGAGCACCTCAAGGCCCACTCCCTGGAGCTTTACAAGAAAAACTGGACTGCCGCTATAAGCGGCAACGGGGAGTGCATGGTTGTACCCTTTGCGAAGAAGGGCGAGCCGGAACATTTCGTGGGCATGAGCGTTTGGAAATACGATCCCAAGAGGGAAACCTTTGTCAAGCATCCCTTCCGTTTCGAGCGCAAGATGGAGGAACCCCTTGAGGTCACTTTGTCTCACGACGGGACGCTCATGGCATTCAAAGGTGAAGGAGGCATCACCGTCGTTGATCTGGAAAGAAGAAGCACCATCCGGAAGATCAGCCAGGCAGGGTCTCTCGAGCGGTTCGCTATCAGCCGTGACAACGAACTCCTCGCGGCGGGTTATTTTATCATCGCCACCTACTCGCTCCGCACCGGGGCCAAGCTCGATTCGCTTAAGCTTGACGACGCGCTTACCAGTTCGAGCGTCGACAGGCTGGCCTATCTGAACCGGAGAAACCTGGTCGTACAATCCCACACCTTCAAGGGTGACCGCGTCAAAACCTTCGAAGTGCTGAATGAAAAACTGCGCAGGATCCGATTAATCGAACAGTTCAAAGGCGGGGGTATATTTGAGATTCTTGACATATCTCCCGACGGTTCCAGGCTGGCGATTCAACACTATCCCTTTGAAGAGAAGGAAAACCAGAACATCAAAATCTTCAACGTGGAGTCCGGAACATGGGAAAAGGCGAGCGTGGAATATTCAGGTTCTTTCTCCTTCGGGCCGCCGGAGAGGTTTGCATCAGCGCCCCGATACGCCCTCACCGAATACCTGTTGCACGGCGATACTTCCGTGCCGCTGCGGGAGATGGTTCTCTTCCGGAAGGGTATTCGGGAGATTGTTTTCTATATCCCTTCCGCCGGATCCTGGTGTGTCCTGCATGAAGACAGGCTCCAACTGGTACGTCCCGCCCCGGATGCGCTGGTACGGGCCATGGTGACGCTTGAGGAAGGCCGCAAGATGCTGACGCTCGGCTTCCTCGAACCGGGAGCCGCCAAGGTAAAAGAGGCCATGGCCGCCTTCCCCGCCGCCGATCGGCTGAACGATACGGCTTTCTACGTCGATCTGGCAAAAGCAAAGGTCCCTCTGCGCCACATAGGAGGGCTGCTGCTCGCCCAGTACGGTGAGCTGTTGAAGGATAAGACCGACGCGCCGGAACAGACGCTGACCAATGTCGTGGAGCGGCTTCGGGACTACGGCATGTTCGCCTCCGCCGCCGGCCATCCGGACCTGGCGCTGCAGGCGGCCCAGCGGATCCGCTTTCTGCAGAGCAACTTTCCCGGCGCGGCCCCCTGGGACCGGCTCCTGAAAAACGCCGTGGCCCTGGAGGCGCTGTACATCGCGGCGTCACAGTCTCCCGGCAAGGCCTACGATCATATTCTCAGTCAGGGAGGGCTGGACCACGACGACTACACAGCCGCGGCGGATTCGATCACTCACCCTGATACCCGGTTTTACTGGTCCCTGCTGTACACCGACCGGAACAAACTCGCCTACCTGTTGAAGCGTGACGCCTCCGGGCTTCCCACGACCGGGGCCGCCACCCATCCCCGCCAGCCTTACCCGGACCTGACGGGCAGGCTCACCGAGCCGCGGGCCTGACGGACGAAAAAGGAGAACGTGCCATGAAGCGTACCACCGTTGCCTTGTTCTGCATGTCCGTGCTTTTCCTGTCCGGTCTTCCCGCGCGGGCCGACGTGGCGCCCGACCCTCTCTACAAGGGCATGACCCCCGCCCGCAAGGACAGCCGGGTACAGATGGTTTCACAGAGCGTGACAATCGACCTCGGGTCCGACTGGTGCCGCGTCGAAGCCGATTTCATCCTCCACAACCGGTCCCGGTCGCCCGCCTCCATGGAGGCGGGATTCCCCACGGGATACACGGATGAGGTGAAGAACCTCCGGGTCTTCAGGAACGGGGAAGAGATCGAAGTCCGGAGCGACGTGGAACATGAAACGTGGGGGGGGGATCAAAAGGACACGGTCTACCACTGGGCCCTCT
>CAZAST010000109.1:0-7456 GCA_964487805.1 uncultured Syntrophaceae bacterium | reverse complement strand
CCGTCAGCTTTCCTGGTTTGGACAATATCTCGGCGGGGATGGACAGCTTCCCGATATCATGGATGGACCCTGCCACACGGAGACCGTCGATTTTCTCCTGGGGTAATCCCATCTCCGTGGCAATGGCTCGGGCAAGGTCCGCAGACCGGATCTGATGACCGGCCGTATAGGGATCTCTTGTCTCTACAGCCGATACCATGACCTGAATGGTCGTGCCGACCGCTTTCCTGAGGCTTTCGAGAGTCTGTCGGAGCTTTTCCTCCGCCTGTTTGCGCTCGGTGATGTCCTGATTCACGCCATAAGTCTTGACTGTCCTGCCGTGAGAGTCTTTGACGATGAAGAAACGGACGGTGATATAGCCGACCGTGCCGTCTGCATAGAGCATGCGGTGTTCAATCTGCCGGTTGAAATAGGGGTCTGTTGTTTCGATGGCTTTCCGGGTTTCTTCCGAGACAAAATACATGTCGTCGGGATGGACAAAACGATTGGCGTATTCGGTGGAACTCATCGTATACCCGCCAACTTGTTCCGCCGTGGTGCGGAATATTTTGTAGAACTGGTCATTGAACGTGAAGAGGTCGTTGGTAACATCGTATTCCCAGTGGCCGAGATGGGCCATTTCCAAAGCGTTGGACAGTAGTATCCTGCTGTCCCGGATGAACTCCTCCGCCAGCTTGTGGTCAGTCATGTCGCGGACAACACAAATCAGTCCACCATCACCCAGAGCGGTTAAGGATATTTCCTGTGGAAACGTGCTCCCATCTTTTTTCATCCCCAATGCTTCGCCTTGCCAATATCCTGTTTGACCGAACTCCGGCATGATCTCTGCGTCAAAACGTTTTATTTCGTCTGCATCATAGAGAACTCTCCATGATTCCCCGATGAGCTCTCCGGCATTTTCATAGCCATAAATCCTGGCATGAGCGTGGTTCAAGTAGGTGTATTCCTGATCCTTATTAAGGATGGCTATGCCATCGATAGCTGCTTCCATGGCGTCGGTTTGTTTCTTGATCTTATACTCAGCCTCCTTGCGCTTGGTGATGTCGTGGGATACTGAGATTATGCCCACGGCCTTCTTTGCCTCGTCCCGCATAAATGACAGGTGGTTCTCCATCAAAACGATGGAGCCGTTCTTCCTGTATTCTTCCACTTCCACGATGCGGACTCTGTCGGGGTCCGCCGTACCGCTGGCTTCCAATTTCATCTCTTCTTCAAAGACCCTGGCGCTGATCTGCAGGGATTCCGGCGTCATGACCTGTTCAAGGGTCTGCGCCACGGCCTCTTCTGCAGTGTATCCGCGAAAACGGATGATGGAAGGGCTGACATAGGTAAAACGCAGGTTCATATCCATAACCGTTATAACGTCTACCATATTATCCAACACCCAACGAAACTTCTCCTCGCTTTTCCTGAGCGCCTCTGCAACTTTTCCGTGTTCCGTAATGTCTATGAGGATTCCACGGGCACCCCTAAACTGGCTGTCTTCCATGATAGGCCTGACTCTCGTCTGCACCCATCTTAACTGACCGGATTTGTCTTTAGCTCTATACTCAGATGGGAATTCTCGACCTTTGCGGAGTTCAGAAAACCATTCCTCCAGACGACTCAGGTCGTCTTCATGCGCAAGTTCGGTGAGGTTCTTCCCGATGATTTCAGTCGAGTCAAATCCAAGCATATCCCGGACGGCCGGGCTGATATAAAGGATCACACCCTGACTGTCCAATTCATAGATGACATCCTTGATATTTTCCACCAGGCTCCGGTATTTATCTGCACCTTCTGATTCTTTCAACGCGGCATTTTGCAAGCGCAATTCTGTCAGCTCCTCTATAAGCTGCTTCTTTGTCTTAGGATCATCTTTCATGAGATCACCTGCTGAAATCTGAATAGAAGGCGCGCAGTCTGCGCAAATGTGTAAAAGTCCTTGTGTACCGCGGCTGACGAGTGGCGGCGGTAGAATAACGTTTTTTGTGAATATAAGCAATTATTGATGTGGAATCCGATCTCGCCCGGTCCATTGCAACAGAGATGAAACTGACAAAAGACGAGATCAAAGGGATTCGCACAGCGGCAAATCATTCATGATCTGGGCAAAATTTCTATTCCCGCGGAGCTCCTCAGCAAACCGGGGATACTGACGGAACTGAAGTTTTGTCTGATCACAAACCACCCTCAGGCAGGCCATAATATGCTGAGGGACATTGATTCCCCCTGGCCGGTTCTGCGGATGGTCCTTGAGCGCCACGGATGGATGGACGGGTCCGGATATCCCCATGTGTTACAAGAAAACGAAATTCTTCTTGAATCGCGAATTCTGGCTGTCGCCGATGTCGTGGAGGCCATGGTCTCGCACCGTCCATATGGATCGGCACGGGCGATCAATGCAGCGTTGCATGAGATCGAGGGGAACAGGGGGTCTGTACGATACCGATGTGGCAAATGCCTGTCTGAAATTGTTTTGTGAAAAAGATTTTCAGTTTCGGGAGAGTCTCCCCGCAGACGACCTTCCTCACTTATAGATATAGGCGTTTTTCTTCCATCCCCTGGAAAACATCCCGATAGAGCTTCCTTCCGCACTCGGGACAGATGCCGTGGCTCAGTTGCATCCCCAACGTATCAACCGTACGGAGATCGATTTTCACCCATTTGCCATCACGATTGCGTATCCTTTTGCAGTATGAGCAGATTGGTAAAATCATCTTTTTACGATCCGAAAAGTCATGGTAGATTGTTACGAAAAATTCCTTTTCCGGACAGAGTGCCGTGACGTAACCCCATTTATTCAAAAATAGAACTATTCGAAAACACTAAAAAATCCTACTTTAGTAGTATTTACAATCGGCTACCCTCCTGCCATCTTACTCACAAAGAAAGCAGGTGAATCGGCACGCTCCGAGTGGGGCACAAAGCTACGATTCAGCAGACGGAGGGTGCACAATGAAAAGACTGTTAATTGCGATTGTTGTTTCGCTGCTGATTGCCACCAACAGCTGGGCAACCTACATAGGGAGCATTGACGGCGGGAGCACGCTGATCGGAACGAACGGATGGAGTGACGCCGTCCTGAGCTGGGATGTCAGTTTCGACGATAACTCATGGATCTATAACTATACCTTTACCGCTACCCAGAGAGACATTAGTCACCTGATTCTTGAGGTGTCGGACACCTTTACGACCGCAAATATTTTGGCTGGAACCACCGGCGGGTATGAACTCGGAGTGTTCAGCAGTGAAAACGGGAATCCCGGCATCCCTGGTCCGATCGCAGGTCTGAAATGGGACACGGGAGGAGAATCGACAACGGAATCGATTACCATCGTTACGGATCGAGCTCCCATGTGGGGTGACTTCTATGCAAAGGACGGGGTCCAGGCAGGAAGCTTCACATATGCGTACAACACACAATTCGGTTCTGATACCCTTGCACCGCTTGGCAGCGGCAATGCGGGTGGCTGGGTGATGGTCCCTGATACCCAGAGTTCCGCTCCCGTCCCTGAACCGGGGACAATGCTCCTTCTGGGGACAGGGCTGATGGGAATCGTTGGCTTTGCGAGAAGAAGAAAGCGTATGACCGCATAAGACCAATATTCTGCTGTAAGCATCTTGAGATTGGAAATGGCGTTTGCGTAAGATGCCATTTTATTGACCTTCCGTTTACTCAGTAACGTATTCAAAAACCTGAAAATCTTCGCATTACTTGACGGAGGGGAGAGATGCCGCTTCGGAAGAAAAGGAAAGATCGGAGGGGCCACCCTCTTGAAACGAGGGCGGCCCCGTCCGTGCTATTTCAGGAGCACTGCCTGCGCGGCGGCAAGGCCCGCTCCCGGCTCGAAGGCGTATCCAGCCCGGGCGAGGCCCGATTCGATCGCGCCCACGGTGGCGAGGATGTCGTTCCCGCCGACGACCCCCATGTGGCCGACGCGGAAGTATTTGTCCCTGATCTCAGGGAGGAGGCCTCCGGCGAGGATGACGCCGGCCTCACCGATGAGGGGAAGAACGGCGCCGGTCACGCCGTCCGGGAAGTAGGGGGCGGTCAGGGTATGGGCCGCCTTGTCGGGGCTGACCGGTATCTGTTTCATCCCCAGGGCGGTCACGGCCGCCTTGAAGGCGTCGCTCATGAGGCGGTGGCGGGCGAACCGTTTGTCCATCCCCTCGGCCATGATCTGCGCGAGGCTGACATTGAGGGCCCAGACGATATTGACCGCCTGCGTCCCGAAGTAGGCCGCCTTGCGGGCCTCGAAGGATTCCATGATGGGGAGCCAGTTTGTCCAGTCTGAGTAGTAGCTCCCCACGGGGGTCCGGCGCTTTTTGAATGTCTCGATCGCCTTGGGGCTCGCCACGAGGAGGGCCAGACCGGGGGGAACCCCGACGGCTTTCTGGCTGGCGGTGAGGACGATATCGATCCCCCATTCTCCCTGTCGCAATTCTTCTCCGGCGACGGAGCAGACCCCGTCCACGATGCACATGACGCCGTGCTTCTTGCACAGGGCGGCCAGCCCCTTGACATCGGTGCGGACGGCGGTAGAGGTATCCACGTGGGTCACGGTCATGACCTTGTATTCGGCCTTTTTGATGGCGTCCTCCACCTCTTCCAGGGAGGGGACATCGCCCACGGCGGCGGCCTTCACATGGGTAACCCGCGCTCCGTAGCGCTCCAGGATGGCGGCGAAGCGGTCGCTGAAATATCCCGTGTTGACGACCAGGGCGTTATCCCCCGGTTCGATGACATTACACGAGGCCATGTCCATGGCCATCGTTCCGGAACCCGCGATGATAAAGGGCTGCCCGCCGGGGGCGAGGAACACGTCGCGCATCCGTTCGATGGCCTCCCCCATGGAGTCGACAAAAGCGGGGGCCACGTGGCTCGTTGTCGGCATGCCCATGACCCGCATCACCTCGGGCGTAAACTCGATGGGCCCCGGAATCATAAGAAGTTTTCTGCCTTTCATATCCTGTACCTCCCTTGTTATATGTGAGACGAAATCCCTTCGCCGTTATGAACCGACAGGCACAGCGCTCGGCGATCCTCCCGATTCTTCACCGGTACGGGAAGGCGCTATGAGGCGGATCGCGCGCAGACGGTCCAGGTAGGATCCCTTTTTCGATCCTTCTCCGAGGGACATAGTCGTGACGGCGACGCGGTTGATCACGCGGACCCGTTCTTTCCACGATGCGGGCTCCCGATAGCCCCAGGTGCTGTGTATCGCGCAGGGGACGCCGTCGGCCATTCCGAGAAAGAGCATGATGTGCCCCCGCAGATAGAGGAGGGTGCACCCGCCGATCGCCTCTTCCGAAAGGGCTTTCAGCTTTTCACCGTTCTCGGCGCCGTCCGGATACTCACCGATCATTTCCCCCGCCCGGGCCTGCTTGGATGAGTTCCGAGGGAAAGAGATTCCGACGGTGGCGAAGACTTCCTGGACAAATCGGGAGCAGTCCTGTTCGCCGTACATGCCGCCCCACCCGTAGGGCGCGTTGAGCAGTTCGAAGGCCTGCCGGATGACGGCGCGGGGGGTATAGGGGAGATACCCTTCGTGGATGTCGTCGCTCCGGATGTGGCCCGTCTGCACGGAGAGGGCCCCGGCATCATCCCTGAGGGGAAGAAGGACCGCCGCGACGCCGCCTTCGATCCCCGCGAGGGGAAGCCGCGCCCCCATGCGCGCGTAATCGTGGTACTCCCGCAGCCCGGCGTCCCGGAACAGCGCCCCTTTCGCCCGCGTCACCACGGCGAAGCGCTCGGCCCCGGCAAACCGCCGCATCTCCTCCAGGGAGCACAGGCCAATCGCCTCAGCCGGAACCCATCCCTCGCTGAGTTCGTCGATCACGTAAAACCATTTTCCGTCAACCGTGGCGTACGTCACTGCCACGGGGGTGCCGATATCGTGGGCGCTGTTCTGGAGTCTGTCGAAATCCCGGTCATCCTGTTTCGCGTACAGCGGCTCGGCCGTGGGAAGGGAGCGCTGGTCGGTGTAACGGACGATGAGGCCCCAGCGCAGGGGTATATCGGACGGGATAGCGTCGAGGTCCATCAGGGCGGCGAGGGCGGCATAGAATTCCGGGCCGGCCGTGGTTCCGTCCGCGCGGTAAAGGGTACGCCCGGCGCGGGAATCGAGCATGTTCCGCGCCCGGTCGCGGACCCGCTTTCCCGGAACAGGGGATTCGATACGGATAATGTCGCGGGTTAGTTCGAGTTCGCCCCTGATCCGGCGGTTCAGGTCGTCGATCCCCTGCCGGTCGAGAATGATCCGGTCAGGAAAGGGGTGGCGCGCCGCCCAGTACCCGGCGGTCTTCATGGCCCGGTCGGTGCCCGGGAGGAGCGTGGGGGCGGCGTAGTAGAGGCGTTCTCTCTCGGCGCATCCGCACATCACGGCGACAATCAGAACCAGGATAAGAACGTATGGGAGGCGATGGGACGGCGTCTGTTTCATGGCTGCGTGTCCGGTCCGGTGTTGCCGCTTATCGATATGCCTCCCGAGGGGGCTCAGCGATCGTGTTCCTCTTCGGGGGCGTGAAAATAGTCATATACCTTCTGCGCCGCATTTTGCCCTATTCCCGGGACTTTTGCAACCTCTTCCCGGGACGCTACCGCGATCTTCTTCACATCCTTGAAACAGGCGAGGAGGGCCTTCCTGCGGACGGGGCCGATCCCGGGGATTTCGTCGAGGACCGAACGGAGATCGGCCCGCGTCTTCACTGCCCGGTGGTAGGTGACGGCGAAGCGGTGCGCCTCGTCCCGAACCCGCATTAAGAGGAAAAGGGCCTTTTGATGCCTGTCGAGATAGAGGGGGTTTTTCCGGTTCGGCAGATAGACCCGGTCCCGGTCCCGGCGCAGGGGGGACGGCTTTCGCGGGGAAAGATCGCGGGATTCCTTCGCCAGACCGATGACGTCCACTCCCTGAATATCCAGATCACGGAGAACAGAGAGGGCGACGCCGAGCTGTCCCTTCCCCCCGTCGACCATGATCAGGTCGGGGAGGTCCGCTCCATCGCCGTAGCGCCGTTCGAGGACCTCGCGCATCATCCCGTAGTCATCCGCCTCGTCCTTCGTCCGTATCCTGAAGCGCCGATAGCGCGACCGGTCGGGCTCGCCGTCCGTGAAGGCCGCCAGGGAGCCGACGGCATAGCGGCCGCCGATATTGGATATGTCGAAGCACTCGATGCGGTGGGGTGGCTTCTTCAGCATGAGGGCGCGCGCCAGCCCGTCCATGAGTTCCTCCGTGTCCGCTTCCCGCCCCGCTTCCGCCCGGAGGGCGCTTTCCGCGTTGGCGAGGGCCATGGCGAGGAGGGCCTTTTTCTCGCCCCGCCGGGGAACGATGAGAGAAACCCTTCCGCCCCGCTTCTCCGCGAGCCACTGTTCGATCAGTTCTCCGTCTTCCAGCGCCTCCGAGACGATGATCTCCCGCGGGACGGTGACGCCTGCGCTGTAATACTGCTTCAAGAGTGAGGAGAAGGCCTCGGC